>JAEWYA010000039.1 GCA_023395775.1 Bacillota bacterium | reverse complement strand
CTGCTGAACCGAGGGCTCCACAAGCCCGTGGCCACCGTTTTGACCCAGGTGGAGGTAGACAAAAGCGACCCCGCCTTCCAACACCCCTCAAAGCCCATCGGCACTTTTATGACCGAGGAGGAGGCGGAGGAAATGCGCCGCCGGGGCAACGCCGTCATGGAAGACGCGGGCCGGGGCTGGCGGCGCTGCGTGGCGTCCCCCAGACCTGTGTCCATCATTGAGATCGAGACCATCCGCGCCATGGCGGAAGCGGGTCAGATCGTCGTGGCCTGCGGCGGCGGCGGCATCCCCGTCATACGCGAGGGCAATCACCTGCGGGGCGCGGGCGCGGTCATCGACAAGGACTTCGCTTCAGAACTTCTGGCGGAGGAGTTGGACGCCGACAACCTCATCATTCTCACTGCCGTTGAGAAGGTGGCCGTCAACTTTGGAAAGCCCGATCAGAAGTGGCTGGACGCCATGACCCCCGCCGAAGCCCGGCAGTACGAGCAGGAGGGGCAGTTCGCCCCCGGCAGTATGCTGCCTAAGGTTCAGGCCGCCGTGAAGTTTGCGGAATCAAAGACGGGCCGTACAGCCCTCATCACCCTTTTGGAAAAAGCCAGGGACGGCATTGCCGGAAAGACCGGCACCGCCATCCGGCAGTAAGCTGATTCTTCTTTGCTTTTTTCTCTACATTTTTTCAGCTGGCAATCATAAATTTGTGAAATCTTAAAAAAGTCTAAAATTTGGATTGAAATTCGAAGGTCAACCCTGTATGATAAAGACTATGGGGAAATCATCCCCTTTTTGGTCTTCAAACATTTTAAGGAGGATAACAGAATGAAGAAGTTTCTTGCACTGCTGCTGTCAGTCGTCATGGTCTTGAGCCTGGCCGCCTGCGGCGACTCCGGCAGTTCCAGCGGTTCCAGCGCCCCCTCGGCCTCTACTTCCGGCAGCGACACCTCCAGCAACAGCGATTTCAAGGTTGGCGCAATTTTGGTCGGCGATGAAAACGAGGGCTACACCTACGCACATATGCAGGGGATCGAGGCCGCCTGCAAGGCGCTGGGCATCGATCCTACCACGAATCTGATCTACAAATACTCCGTCAAAGAGGATCAGTCCTGCTATGACGCCGCCGTGGATCTGGCGGAACAGGGCTGCAACATCATTTTTGCCAACTCCTTTGGTCATGAGACCTATATTATGCAGGCCGCCCAGGAGTATCCCGACATTTACTTTGCCCACGCAACCGGCACTCATGCCAAGACCGCGGGACTCACCAATTTCTGCAATTTCTTCGACAATATCTATGAGGCCCGCTATGTCTCCGGTATCGTGGCCGGCATGAAGCTGAAGGAGCTGATGGATTCCGGCTCCGTCACCGATCCGTACATCGGCTATGTGGGCGCCTATCCCTATGCGGAAGTGGTTTCCGGCTACACCGCGTTCTTCCTGGGCATCCGCTCCATCGTTCCCACCGCACATATGGACGTGACCTACACCAACTCCTGGTTTGATATCACCGCTGAGGGCGAGGCCGCCAATTCCCTGATCAGCCGCGGCTGCGTCATCATTGGCCAGCACGCCGACTCCACCGGCGCTCCCTCTGCCGTTCAGGCCGCTCATGACAAGGGCAACGCCAACGTCTTCTCCGTGGGCTACAATGTGGATATGCTGTCCGTCGCTCCCGATGTGGCTTTGACCTCTCCCCAGAACAACTGGGAGGTCGCCTATGAGGAGATCATCAAGACCGCTATGGAGGGCGGCACTCTGAAGTCCGATTACTGCAACGGCTACGCCGAAAACGGCGTCATGATCTCCACGCTGGGCTCCGCCTGCGCCGCTGGCACCCAGGATGCCGTTGACGCTGCCGTCGCAGCCATCAAGGACGGTTCTTTGCACGTGTTCGACACCGCAAAGTTTACCATGGGCGGCAAGCCGGTCACCAATGCCTTCGCCACCGATACCAATGGCGATTTTGTCAACGACGCCGACGAGGCCATCTCCGACGGCTACTATCACGAGTCTTACTTCCAGTCCGCTCCGTCCTTCTCTCTGCGGATCGACGGCATCACCGAGCTGAACTGATCGTCTGCCTCTGACTGCCAATCTTCAATTAAAGCAGACATTCTAATTGAAGAGGCGGCCGATTATAACACAAAAGTTTCCCCGCCGTGCATTCTGCGGCGGGGAAACTTTTATTTTTACGCGGGCATCGCCAGCGTGGGATCTGTCTCCCGCGCTTCCAAAAAAGGTCCATCGTTTTAGACGCTTATTACAATTATTTTTGTTTTTCCTAAAAAAAAATATTCAATTCTAACATTTTTTTAGCGATTTGCGATTTACAAGGCGACAAAACCATGCTATACTGATCTTATCTCACAGGAGTCGGTCAACCCATCCGGCGTTATCCCTGTGTCATTCATATTTGAAGCCACTTTTGGCAGGAAAGGATGGTCTTTCTTGGAAACAGCCTGCGCAGTCTCGATGAAGCGGGTTACCAAGCGGTTTGGCGAAGTCGTCGCCAACGACGCGGTGGATCTTGAGCTTCAGTGCGGAGAGATTCTCTCTCTTTTGGGGGAGAACGGCAGTGGCAAGACCACGCTGATGAACATGCTCTCCGGCATCTATTTCCCCGACGAGGGGCAGATCTATGTAAATGGAAAGGCCGTGACCATTCGCTCCCCAAAGGATGCGTTCGATCTGGGCATCGGCATGATCCATCAGCATTTCAAGTTGGTGGACGTGTTCACCGCCGCAGAAAATATTGTTCTGGGACTGAACGAGGACGGAAAGCTGGATCGCAGGAACATCGCGTTAAAGGTCAAGGAGATCGCCGACCGATACGGCTTCGACATTGACCCCAATCAAAAGGTCTACGACATGACCGTGTCTCAGAAACAGACGGTGGAAATCGTGAAAGTCCTTTATCGGGGCGCGAATATCTTGATTTTGGATGAACCCACCGCTGTCCTGACCCCGCAGGAAACCGATAAGCTGTTTGCGGTCATGCGGAACATGAAAGCAGACGGTAAGGCTTTGGTCATTATCACCCACAAGCTGCACGAGGTCATGGACGTGTCCGACCGGGTGGCGGTACTGCGAAAAGGCAAGTACATCGGAGATGTGAAGACCAGTGAAACGGACCCCCAGAAACTCACCGACATGATGGTGGGACGGGCCGTAGAGTTGAACATTGATTGTCCGAAAGCGGAGAAGGTAGCGGAGCGCATCGAGGTTCAGCACCTGACCGTGAAGGATAAAGATGGGGTCCCCCGTCTCAGCGACGTGAGCTTTACCGCCCGCAGCGGCGAGATTCTGGGCATCGCGGGTATTTCCGGCTCCGGCCAAAAGCAATTGCTGGAGGCCATCGCAGGCCTTCAGGTCTGCGAGCCGGACAGCCATATTTTCTACAAGGATGAACAATGGAATCCGAATGCACCCGCCGATGATGCGGAGAACCGGAAGCATATCCATGAGCTGATTGGCAAAAACCCGCTGGACATCTCAAAAATGGGCGTGGCTCTGTCCTTTGTGCCGGAGGACCGGCTGGGCATGGGGCTTGTCGCCAACATGGATTTGACGGACAACATGCTCCTGCGCAGCTACCTCACCGGTCGGGGCATCTTCGCCGACCGGAAAAAGCCGAAAAAGCTGGCCGAAACGGTGGTACAAGAGCTGGAGGTCGTCACGCCCAGCATCAACACGCCGGTAAGAAAGCTCTCCGGCGGCAACGTGCAGAAGGTTCTGGTAGGCCGCGAGATTGCCATGGACCCCACGGTGCTCATGAGCGCCTACGCCGTCCGGGGCCTTGACATCAACACCTCCTATACGATCTACAATCTCATGACGGAGCAAAAGCTCAAGGGCGTCGCCGTCATCTATGTTGGCGAGGATCTGGATGTACTGTTGGAGCTGTGCGACCGGATTCTGGTCCTCTGCGGCGGCCAGGTCAGCGGCATCGTCCCCCGGGAGGAAGCCACGAAAGAGGGCATCGGTCTTCTGATGACCCAGTTCAGGAAGGAGGGGCAGGCATATGAGCAGTCCCGTAGCTGAACACAGAGAGCCCCTCATCCACGTATCCAAACGAGTCGGCATTTCCAAGGGCAAGGCCTGGACCATCCGCGGCACAGCGCTGATTCTGGCGCTGGTAATCTCCGGTCTCGTCATTTTCTCCATTGTCCACCTTAGCCCCCTGAAGGTATACGGCGCGATGTTTGAGGGCGCGTTCGGTACCTCACGCCGGGCGTGGGTCACCATCCGGGACGCCATGATGATGCTCTGCATCGCCGTAGGTCTGGCCCCGGCCTTCAAAATGCGATTTTGGAACATCGGCGCGGAGGGTCAAATTCTGGTGGGCGGCATCGCCACCGCGGCCTGCATGATTTATCTGGGCGGTTCTCTCCCCACGCCTGTGCTCCTTGTAATCATGTTGATCGTCTCCGTGATCGCGGGCGGCGTATGGGGTCTGATTCCCGGCGTGTTCAAGGCCCGCTGGGGCACCAACGAAACGCTGTTTACCCTGATGATGAACTACGTCGCCATCCAGCTGACCAGCTACGCCGTGTCCAAGTGGGAGAACCCCGTGGGGTCCAACTCCGTGGGTATTATCAACCAGACCTCCCGGGCTGGCTGGATTCCCAGCGTGTTCGGGCAGGCGTACACCCTGAATGTCGTCATCGTGCTGGCGTTGGCTGTGCTCATGTACATTTACCTCAAATACTCCAAGCAGGGCTATGAGATCTCCGTGGTGGGCGACAGCGAGAACACCGCACGGTACGCCGGTATCAACGTGAAGAAGGTCTACATCCGCACCATGTTCCTCTCCGGCGCCATCTGCGGCATCTCGGGATTCTTAGCCGTCTCCGGCTCGTCTCACACCATCTCCGTCGACACCGCCGGAGGCCGGGGCTTCACGGCCATCATCGTGGCGTGGCTGGCAAAATTCAACACCTTCGTGATGATTTTGTTCTCCTTCCTGCTGATGTTCCTGGAAAAGGGCGCCGTGGAGATTGCCTCCCGGTACAACCTGAATAATTTCGTCTCCCACATTATTACCGGCATTTTGCTGTTTTGCATCTTAGGTAGCGAGTTCTTCATCAACTACAAGGTCAGCTTCCGCCATAAGCACAGCTGAGGGAGGGTGGACATATGACACAATTTGTATCCCTGTTCCAGGCCGCCATCATGTTCGGCTCGGTCATCATGTTCGGCGCTCTCGGCGAGATCCTGACGGAACGGTCCGGCAACCTGAATCTGGGCGTCCCCGGCATCATGTACCTGGGCGGCATCGCGGGCCTGATCGGCGCGTTCTTCTATGAGGCGTCCACGTCCACTCCCTCCCCTATGGTGGGGCTTGTGATCGCGCTGGTGTGCGCCTTTGGCGCGGCGGCGCTGGGCGGTTTGATTTTTAGCTTCCTGACCATCTCTCTCCGGGCCAACCAGAACGTCACCGGCCTGACGCTGACGATCTTCGGCGGCGGCGTCGCCAACTTCTTCGGCGGAAGCCTGAACAAGCTGGCCGGAGGTGTGGGGCAGATCTCCGTGGCGGCCACTTCCTCCGCCTATCGGGCTTCC
The DNA here is from genome assembly GCA_023395775.1 of Bacillota bacterium. Classification (GTDB taxonomy): domain Bacteria; phylum Bacillota; class Clostridia; order Oscillospirales; family Oscillospiraceae; genus Oscillibacter. The sequence continues at coordinate 10,279 of JAEWYA010000039.1, read as the reverse complement.
ACTCCCCTGTCAGGGCTGGGAACCGTGGGCAAGCTGTTCTTTTCATACGGCTTTCTCGCCTATGTGGCGATCATTATTGCGGTGGCGCTGCATTTCTTCATGAGCAGGTCCCGAAAGGGCCTGAACCTGCGGGCCGTGGGTGAGAATCCCGGCACTGCCGACGCCGCGGGCATTAACGTCACACGCAACAAGTATCTGGCCACCTGCATCGGCGCGGGTATCTCGGGCCTTGGTGGCCTTTACTACGTGATGGATTATACGAAAGGCACCTGGGCCAATGACGGCGGAGTCGAGTCTCTGGGCTGGCTGGCTGTGGCTCTGGTCATTTTTGCCACCTGGAAGCCCCTCCATGCCATTTGGGGCTCTTACCTGTTCGGTCTGCTGTTCTGGATGTATTTCTACATTCCCGGCCTGAACCGCAGTTCTCAGGAACTGTTCAAGATGCTGCCCTATATCGTGACTCTGGTCGTTCTGGTGGCGGTTTCCCTGCGCAATAAGAAGGAAAACCAACCGCCCGCGTCTTTGGGCCTTCCCTATTTCCGGGAAGAGCGGTAATTCAAAAATTCAAATGTAAACCCGGCGGGAATTTTAATTCCCGCCGGGTTTCTTACGCTCTTCCCCTCCTATTCGCCCCCGCTCTCCTTCCGTTCCTCCCTTTTCTTTCGGCGGTGCCGGCGTTCCCGCTTCCAGTCGTCCAGCAGGGACTGGGCGCCGCTTTTGATAAACAGCACGCCAATGGCGTAATTCAGCGCCGCCCGGGTGTCCTTGTCCAGTTCCACCATGGCCTTCAGCATGGCGGCGGCGGATTTGGTCCCCTGCGATCGCATCTCCGCCAGCGTCTCCGCGCCCGAAGCTGACATTACCTTGAACAGCGCGTCGGAAAACTTTTCTCTCTGCTCCTGATCGAGGCTGTTCACCCATTCCTTCAGAGCCTTATCATTTGTCTCCACGCCGGTCAGGTCATGCATCCTCACAAACTCTGGTCCCCGGACGCACCAAGAAAACCCGTCGTGCTGCAAGACCCCTACCTGGGTCGAGTCCACCACGACAAAAGCCTCCTCATGCTCCATCAGCAGCCCCACCACGGAGGACTTTGGCAAAATCGTAAAAATCCGGTCCGCCACCCGCCTGTGCTCCTCCCGGCTCATGAGCGTCTTCCGAAAGCCGGGACCGTCGTTGTTGTAAACGGCAACAAGGCGGTTTTGAACGGCCTTTCCGCAATTGACGGCACTGTACACCGCCAGATTTCCGCCCTTGGAGTGTCCGCCCAGATACAGTTTCCAGCCCTTGTACCGGGCCGCTGCGCGCTTCACGTAATCCGCCGCCCGCAGTTGAGAGGGAACCGTATCCAGCAGGGCCATGTCAAAGTCCTCCTTCCAGCCCACCAGCGTATCGTCCGTTCCCCGGAAGGAAATGTAGGCGGCGCGCCCCGGCAGTTCCACGGTAATGGCGGCGAACTGCTCTGCGTGGGCCTCGTCCAGATGCTCTTCGTGACAGCTCAAAATCAAATCGCCAAACCGGGCGGAGGTACACATTTTTTCCAGCATGTCCGGAATCAGTGCCGGCACCAGCACACTGCTCTCCAGCACCTTATCCCGCCCATCGGCAAAATACCGCGCCGCCGCGTCCTTCAGAGCTACCCCCGCCCCCTCGCCGATACCGGGAACGATGCCGTGGAGGTCCACGAAGGCCAGCTCTGCCAAAATCAGGTTATCCACCTCGTTGAAGGGGGCCTGTAAAAAGGTCAGGTCCGCCCGCCAATCCAGATAATCCATCAGATTTGCCATTGGGCATTTCTCCCTTATTTTTTGATTTACTATTATTATACACAGATTCCCAGGTTTGAAAAGTAAAATTGTCCGGTCTATTTCAGACAGGCCCCTCATAGGCTGTACCACAGATGCAGGCGCTTCGCGTCTGCCCGCCGCACCCGCGGTGGAGAACCGGCTGCGCCGGTTTTTCTGCGGCGGAATATCGGTAGCACGTTATGCTGCACCGCCGATATTCTGCCATCTTTACGGACAGAGGTGTACGGCATGGAACAAAGCAGAAACGAAGTGGAACTGTGCGGTGTGATTTCCGCCCCGCCCAGCTTCTCCCACGAAAACCACGGCGTCAAATTCTACAGCGTCCCCCTATATGTGGAGCGTCTTTCCGGGCAGTCGGACACGCTTCTCATCCTCCTGCGCACTCCCCTGCCGCCGATGGTAAAGGAGGGCGCTCGGCTGCGGGTTCTGGGCCAGCTCCGCTCCTTTAACAACAAGAGCGGTTACGGGAGCCGTCTGGTACTTACGGTTTACGCCATGACGCTTGAACTCTGGGACGGCAATCCGGTAAACCGCATCATTCTGAAAGGGACGCTGTGCAAGCCTCCCATTCTCCGCCGGACGCCCCTGGGCCGCAGCATCTGCGACGTCATGCTGGCGGTGGGTCGGAGATACGGCCGGGCGGACTATCTGCCCGTCATCATCTGGGGTCAGCTCGCCCAGACCGTCAGCCGCAAAAAAGTCGGGGATATTCTGGGGATTGAGGGTCGGTTTCAGAGCCGGGTCTACACAAAAGTAGTGGACGGCGCACCCCAGCAGCGGACAGCCTATGAGGTCTCGGTGATGCATCTGCTGGAGGAGTCGTCATCGAATTGATAAAATTTGTTTCCGTTTTTTTCCTATTTATTTGATTGATTCCGATACAATGACCGCATAGCGGCTGTTACATCGCGCACCTGCTTTTTGTGCGCAGACGTCTGAATAAAGGCCGTGCCGCATCCTGCGGCGCGGCCTTTTCGCATCTGCAATGAACGCCTCAGTTAAGCAATCCAAAAGAAATACGGCACAGCGCGGGAAGCGGTGCGCCACCGCTTCCGGAGAAGTGAAAGGAGTTTTATCATGAAAAAGCGTCTCGTCTCTTTGCTCTTATTTGCGGCAGTCCTGACCCTCAGCGCCTGCGGAGCACCCGCCTCGTCCTCCGCCGTGTCCGTCCCCGCGCCTCAGGAGGGACAATTCGTCTTTACGCGGGAGAATTTCCCCCGAATGGACGGCTCCACCTCCACCGTCCCTCTGGGGCAGGCCATCGCCAGCGTTCTTCTGGGTGAAAGCCGGGAAGACGTCGCAGATCTGATTCAGTTCTCCAAAACCACCCAGTCTTACCGCCAACTCATGTCGGGCGGCGTGGACCTGCTAATTGCCGCGGAGCCGGCGGAAATTATCTGGCAGGAAAAAGAGGAGCAAAAATTTCAGTGGCAAATGGAACCGTTTGCCATCGACGCGCTGGTGTTCGTGGTGAACGCGGATAACCCGGTGGACAGTCTCTCCACCGAACAGATTCAGAAAATTTATACCGGTGAGATCACCAACTGGTCCGAGGTGGGAGGCGAAGATCTGGATATTGTCCCCTTCCAGCGCAATGAGGAGGCCGGGAGTCAGACCGCCATGAAAAAGCTGGTCATGGGCGACCTGCCCATGATGGACGCTCCCGCAGATTACGTTCGCGGCGAGATGGGCGATCTGATCAAAGCTGTCTCCGCCTACGACGATTCCGCCTCCGCCATCGGCTACACGGTATACTATTACGCCAACGACATGAAGATGGCCGACGGGCTGAAAATTTTGGCCGTGGACGGCGTGGACCCCAACACGGACACGATTCGCAGCGGCAGTTATCCGTTTTTGAACAATTACTATGTAGTCTGCTCTACGCAGCCCGCAGAATCCACGCAGGTCCTGTACGACTGGATTCTCTCCGACGAGGGGCAGAAACTGGTTTCCAAGGAGGGTTACGTCTCTGTTTCCGCCGTGGAGGAGACGGCGCAGAAATGAACCGGGCACAGATTCCCGGGTGCCTGCTCGCCCTGGCCCTGCTGACAGGCTGTGGTGCGCCGTCCTCCTCCGCCCCGGCGAAAAGCGCAGAACCGCAGACCGTCTCCCCTGTGTACACAGACTGGTCCAAGCTGACGCCCTACGAACCGGATACGGCAAAAGCGCTGTACAGTAAATTCGAACCGTATCAGGAGGACGCGCTCACCGCCCGGGATGATTACGGCCCCCTGCTTCCCTATCTGGGCGCGGAACCCTCTGTCAGCAATTACATCACAGATCGCCTGCCACTATTCGGGCTGATCACCGCCGATGGGCAGGTGGTAACAGAGCCGGTGTACGCCAGCGTTTATCCGATCTCGTATTATACGCAGGGCCGGCCCGCCATTGCGCCCTTTCTGATTCTGCAAAAGGGTGACCCAGCCGCCGGGGCAAGCAATGGAAGGGATTCTGTGGCAGGAGAGTTTTCGTGTACCGTGGCGGCGCCGGACGGCCGCTGGGTCCGAAGCTTTGGAATCGCCGGGACACAGTACGTGGATGAAGCCCATATGGCGGTCGTTCAGCCGGACAATTCCGTCACCGTACTGGACAAGGACGGCAAAACCGCCGCCTATTTTTCCGGCGACACCTTCGCTCCCTATCTGAACAATTTTAACCCTCCGTGTTTTGGATATGAGGGCGGGCCCGGCCTGTCCTCCAAGGACGGTGTGCTCTATGTGGAGGGCTTTGACGAGACGCAGGAGGACTGGCGCACATTCTGCTATTTGAACATCGCCGACGGTACACTCAGTCCGGACCCACCGGAGGGTTTTTCTGACCAGTGGCCGGAAGGCAGCGGAGATGATGCCGGCGGGTACAGCCCGCTGGTGGATGCGGTTACTGGGACGCTCTACTATTACAGCCGCGACTACATCGGCAGCGCGTTTAATCGCTCCATGCTGAACATTCTGAGTGCAGACAAGCGCCCCCTTCTCTCTTTGCCGGACGAATCCTCCACGCTCTACGAGCCTCTCATCCGGAACGGCCTGTGCTCCGCCGTCCAGGGCGGCGCGTTCTGCTATTACGACCTCAAATCCGGCAAATGCGTTTTCCGCTATCCGCTCCGCACAAACAGCGACTGATTCATGTCTGCTGGCCCGTCTGTAATTTTCTACATCACTTTATTTGACTTTGTGACATTTTGTGGTATAATTTTACAAAGGTTTATGTTTTTGTAACTTTCCGTCAAAGTATACAAGAACGCGGGTGTTTTCCTCCGCCTCTGCGGTTTGGAAGCACAAATGAAAACGGGAGTGAGAGAGATGCCGGAAAGCCACACTGGCAAATTTATGAAGTTTTTTGGCCTGGGCGCGCGTGACAAAAGCAGCGGCAAGGAGCCGTCGGAACCGGTCGCGCAGGAATTGCCGGAGCAGACTGCCCCGGAGCCGGAGCAAACCGCTTTGGAATCGGAGCGGATCGCAGTCGAACCCCAAAAGGAGGCCCAGTCCGCTCCGGCAAAAGCGGACGCCTTCGCCGTCCCCATCGGCAACCCCCTGGCAAAAGTATGGGATAAATGCGGCCAGCTGGGTATGCCGACGCTGAACCCTATATTTCAGGTTCAGGACGGCGCCGGCGACTTTCCATTAAAAGCGCTGGAAACAAGCTTCTATAAGATTTTAAGAGATTTGGCCGCTCTGTCTCAGCGCTGGCTGGACATGGAATCCAGCGCCGCTCAGGCCCGCGCTAAATTGGAGGCTGCCTCGGCGGCGACGCCGGAAGCCAAAGCCCCGTCCGGGCCTGCCGACGGGCCAACGCCGGGTCAAAGTGTCTCCGTCTCTTCAGAATCGGATAGCGTATCCCAACCGGGCGCTGTAAACGCGGCGAACGGCGAAGCGCCCGCAGAATCCGCGCCTCTGGATGTGGATGAAATGGCTCAGGTACTGGTCTCCGGAGACGGCATGGCGGCATGGCTCTTTCTGCTGCCCCCCAGTGGAAACGGAAAACGCCTCACCGTGGAAGAGGGTCAAATTCTGCTGCGGGATGCCCATGTCACTTCCGGCGTGAATCAACAAGCCCTGTCCGATGCTTTTACAAGCAAGTCTTACTTTTATCTCTACCCCATTGCCTTGGGGACCCCGCCCACTGAGGGACAGGACGGCTGGACGGAGGATCATTTTCTGCGGAATTTCATACGGAGCGTCAGTGACGTAGACTCCGGCGTTGTGGACTATCGCGCGCAGAGCAACGTGCAGGCCATTGAAAAAGATGCTGTGATCTGCGACATTCACCTCCCCATAGAAGGTTCTGCCGGAGTCCGGGTAGATGGCGTCGCCATCCCGCCCAAGCCCGTAAAGTCCACCGATATTCCTGCGGGGAGCAACACCGCGCTCAGTGAGGACAAGACAAAGCTTTTAGCCACTATGGACGGATTTCTGGAATTCAGAGGCGGCGTCTTCAATGTCAAGAACCTGCTGAATATTTCCTCAGACGTAGACTACTCCACTGGAAATATTGATTTTCACGGAGATGTCTCCATTCAGGGCGACGTTCGGGAGCTGTTTTCGGTAAAAGCCACGGGAAACATCACCATCAACGGGTTGGTGGAGGCAGCCACGGTGGAGGCCGGCGGGGATGTGGTAATCTCCAACGGCGTGTCCGGTAACAACCAGGCAGTCATCCGGGGTACGCATGTCCGGGCAAAGCATCTGGAAAGCTGCACGGTCTATGCGGAAAGTCTGGAATCGGACTATATCCTGACCTCCAGCGTCTTCTGCAGCGATTTTATTCAGGCCACCGGCAGCCGGGGCGTTATCATCGGCGGACAGGTAGTGGCCGCCAACCGCATAAAGGCCTCCTGCATTGGTACGCAGTCCGGCCGCACCACAGAAATTACTCTGGGCGTTCAGCCAAAAATCCGGGAAGAGCTGCTGGCCACTCAGAAAGAACTGATTTCCATTCGCAAAAAGGCTGCGGAGCTGGTCAAGCGGTCCACCTACTTGAGAAATCGGTTGGAGTCCCAGGGCCGCCCGGACGCCCAGGCCAGTGCTGCAATTCAGTCAGCGGAAGAACATCTGATCCAGATGACAGAGCAGGAAAGGGCGCTGCTGTCCCGTCAGACAGAGCTGGTGGACCAGTTGAATAAGCTCCATAACTGCCGCCTGGAATGCGGCACGGTGTACCCCGGCGTAAAGCTGACGATTGGCAGCGCCAGTCGGAACATCGAAACCGTCATCAACAATTGCGTCGCCATCTTTGACATGGAGGAGCAGGACATCAAATTCATATGATCCAAGCAAATAAAAAGCAGCGTGCTGGAGCTTTCCGGCACGCTGCTTTTTCTCTATCTCTGCTCTTTACGCCGCTCTGCGGCCACCAAATCCGCCAGCGTAAAACGGTCGATATACTGGTTGATAACCGTGTACAGTCCCGACCAGAAATCCACGGTCCCGCACTGGCTGCGCCGCTCGCAGAGGTTCTCCGGGTCCTCCAGGCAGGCCACCGGGGCCAGATTCCCCTCCGTCAGACGCAGAATCTCCCCCACCGTGTATTTCTCCGGCGCGCGGGCCAGACGGTAACCGCCCTGCGGACCGCGGGCGCTGCGGACAAATCCGGCCTTACTGAGGAGACCCACGATCTGTTCCAGATATTTCAGCGAAATGTCCTGTCGCGCCGCCACATCCTTCAGCGACACCGGCGCACTGCTCGGCCTGCATGCAAGATCAATCATCAGCCGCAGAGCATAGCGGCCTTTTGTGGATATTTTCATGGAACCCCTCCATTCTTATTCCTATTCTGCCATAGGAATTGAGGGATTTCAAGTGAAACTTTTCTCTTGCTGCTTTTTGAAACGCGGAAAATCCTTTCATCTGCGTCTCGCCTCAGGACGGGAGCCTTACGGGAAGCGGAAAAGGCGCCGCCAGGCAAAAAAGTTCTACCGACGACGTAGGCAGCTTCATTACAGTTGCTTGAAAAGGAAAAATGCGTTATACTATAATTCTTAACAATATAAGGAAGTACCGTACATGAAATTTAAAAGAGCGGAGGCCCCTTTATGAAGCTCATGGCCATCGACGGCAACAGTATTTTGAACCGCGCTTACTACGGCATCCGCCCCCTCAGCACCCGGGACGGGCTTTATACCCACGCTATTTTTGGCTTTTTGACCACGCTTCTGCGCCTGCGGGACGAGGAGCAGCCCGACGCCGTGTGCGTCGCCTTCGACCTTCACGCCCCCACCTTCCGCCATAAGGCGGACGAGAACTACAAGGCCACCCGAAAGCCCATGCCGGAGGAACTGCGGATGCAGGTGCCGGTTTTGAAGGAGGTACTGGACGCGCTGAACATCCCCCGCTATGAAGCGGAGGGCTGGGAGGCCGACGATTGGCTGGGTACCATCTCCCGCAGGTGCGAGGCCGCGGGCTGGGACTGCGTGGTGGTGACGGGAGACAAGGACTCCCTTCAGCTCATCACGGAAAAAACGAAAGTGAAGCTGGTCTCCACCCGCATGGGCCAGACTACCACCAAAGACATGACGACGGAATCTTTCCGGGAGGAATACGGTTTTGACCCCATCCACATGATCGATTTGAAAGCGCTGATGGGCGACGGCTCTGACAACATCTCCGGCGTTCCCGGCGTGGGGGAGAAGACCGCCATGGGCCTGATCCAAAAATACGGCTCCATCGACGCGATCTACGAAAAGCTGCCGGACATCGAAGCAAAGCCCGCCGCCGTGAAAAAGTTGACGGAGGGCGAGGAGTCCGCCCGGCACTCCTATTGGCTGGCCACCATCGTCACCGACGCGCCGCTGGACTTTAACCCGGAAGCCAACACGGTGAAAGCCCCCGGCCCGGAGGCCTATTCTCTGTTTTTAAAACTGGAATTTTCTAAGCTCATCGAGCGGTTCGGCCTCCGGCAGGACGGACCTGTTTCCGTTGAAAGGGAACACGCCTCCGCCACCGTCACGGTGGAGCAGGTGACGGACGCCGCGAAGGCAAAGAAGCTGCTGGAGCTGTGGCGCAGCGCCGACCATATCTCCCTGTTAACACTGTCCGATCTGACCGGTGTGGCGGTGTACTGTGAGACCGGAGACGATTCCGCCGTTATGGCAGAGCTGTTTTTCGACCGCTATGAGGGAGATTGGAACGTTCTTCTCTCCTCCCTGTTCTCTGGGGACATTAAAAAGGTTTCTCACAACGTCAAGGACCTGATGCGCCTGCTGCTGGCAAACAACCTTCCCGCCGAGGGCTTCCTCTTCGACACGGCGCTGGCTGCCTATCTGCTGGACGCCACTGCGGGGAGCTACGACCTGGAGCGGCTGTTTGTCTCCTATTTCAACGAGGAGCTTCCAAAGCCTCTGTATCTGGACCTCGATGCCTTTGCCCTGCTGGGCAACCGGATTGCGGCAGAGGCGTCCTTCAACAGCTATGCCACCGCCGTGGACGCGCTGTATGACGCGCTGGCGTCAAAGCTGCGGGAACGGGGGCAGTGGGAGCTGTTTGAGTCCATGGAGCTGCCGTTGTGCCGGTGTCTTGCGGAGATGGAGCTTGCGGGCTGCCGGGTGGACGCGAAAGCCTTATCCGACTTCGGAGAATTGCTGAGCCAAAGAGCAAAAAAACTGGAGTCAAAAATTTATCAGCTGGCCGACGGCGAGTTCAACATCAACTCCCCCAAGCAACTGGGCGAGGTCCTGTTTGACCGGCTGGGTCTGCCCCATGGAAAGAAAACGAAAACCGGCTGGTCCACCAATGCGGACGTACTGGAAAAGCTGCGGTGGGAAAGTCCCATTGTGGACGCGGTGCTGGAATACCGTCAGCTCACCAAGCTGAAATCCACCTATGCCGACGGGCTTTTAAAGGCCCTGGACCCGGACGGAAGAGTCCGCACCAACTTTCAGATGACCGTCACGGCCACCGGGCGGCTGTCCTCCACGGAGCCGAATTTGCAGAACATTCCCACCCGGACCGATCTTGGCAGCGAGATTCGAAAAATGTTTGTACCCGAGCCCCGAAACGTGCTGGTGGACGCGGACTACTCACAAATTGAACTCCGGCTTCTGGCCCACATCTCCGGCGACGAGGGGATGCGCGCCGCTTTCCTCTCCGGCGGCGACTTTCACGCCCAGACCGCCTCCAAGGTCTTTGGCGTGGCCCGGGAGGATGTGACCCACGAGATGCGCCGCCGGGCCAAGGCCGTCAATTTCGGCATTGTGTACGGCATTTCGGCCTTCTCCCTCAGTCAGGACATCGGTGTGAGTCAAAAAGAGGCGAAGGCCTATATGGACGCGTATTTCGCCACCTTCCCCGGCGTCCGGTCCTATATGGACCGCGTGGTGGAGAAAGCCCGGGCGGACGGATACGTGGAAACCCTGTACCACCGCCGCCGGGATCTGCCGGAACTCACCTCCAGCAACTTCAACCTCCGCTCCTTCGGCGAGCGGGTGGCGCTGAATATGCCCATTCAGGGTACGGCGGCGGACATTATGAAGC
>JAEWYA010000240.1 GCA_023395775.1 Bacillota bacterium | reverse complement strand
CTGTAAAACAGGCGGCGGGCGGCTTGGTGCGTTCAAAGCTATTTGCCTGCATTGCGGAGGTCGTGAATCAATTGGCGGATATGGGCAGTCTGCTCGTCGGTAAGACCGGAGGCATCAATCAGAATGTCGGGCTGCCGGGCCAGAAGCGTGTCGGTGGAGACGGCAAAAAAATCCGCCAACTTTTCCAACAACTCCACGGAGGGCTGAATATTATTGTTTTCCCAATTGGAAATACTCTGCTTGGAAACGCCCAGCCGTTCGGCCAGACGTGCCTGTGTGATACCATTTGCCAGCCTTAACCGGCGGATTTCGTCGCACAGCATCGGAGATTCCTCCTGGTTCCAAAATTACAATACTATTGTAAAATTCGACTTGACAAAATATAAATACGAAAGTATTGTGATAATGGATATACGAAAATCGTTTGCATAGTTAAGGAATTGGCGGGTGGTTTTGCAAAAGCCTGGCATAGCGTTCGGAGACCTGAGGCCAGTCGATCAGCCGCCACCAGGCGTCAAAGTAGTCGGCGCGGCGGTTCTGGTACTGCAGGTAATACGCGTGCTCCCACACATCGCAGCAAAGCAGCGGCGTCAGCGGCAGGACGGTATCCTGATTGGCGACCTTTTGAATGGACAAATTTCCGTCTTTTTCTGCACAAAAGCAGGCCCAGCCGGAACCGAAAACAGAGAGAGCCATGCTTTTCAGCGCGGTCCTCAGACCGTCTGTGCCGCTGAAGACACGGCGGACGGCGCCATCCAGCGGCGGCTGAGGGGCCGAGGGCGGCAGGGCGCGGAGCGTGCGGAAATAGAGATCGTGATTGAACGCGCCCCCGGCGTTGTTGTGGACGCCCTGGCGGATCTCGTCGGGCAGATTTACCCAATTTTGGCACAGTTGCTCCAAGGACCAGCTGTGATAGGCCGGATAGGGTTCCAGCAGCTTATTCAGATTGTCCACATAGGCGGCAAAGTGCTTGTCGTGATGAAAACAGAGGGTCTTGGCATCGATATCCGGCTCCAGCGCGTCGTAGAAATACGGCAGCGGTGGCAGAGCAAAGGGATAGTGGCTTTCCATGAGCGTCATCCTTTCCGCAAGTGTTCGTCGGAACAGCATATGCAAAAACGGCGGAAACTATGTGCGGAGTGGGCGCGGAGGTACTGACGGAAAAAATGTGAGGCGGCTGTAAAACTCATGATTTCGACAGAGAAAATGCGGTATCCTGTTAAGCAGCTTGCTGAGTGGAAGAGATGGTTTTATGACAAATGACGAATTGGAATTCTGCACACTATGCGGTCCGCTGGCAGATGCCTTGGAAATGCTGGACGACGGAAATACAGCGGGGGCGCGGGCAATTATGGAGCGGGTCCTTCAGAGGGCCCAGGAGCTGTGCGACAGGGATAAAAGCTGACGCGCCCGTATACGTAAGAAAAAGCATTCCCGGAAAGCTTTGCTTTCCGGGAATGCTTTTTTGCTGTTGTTTGGGCAGCTCTTATTGCCCCAGGTATTTTCGAACCAGAACCTGCAGCAGTTCATCCCGGTCAATCTTGCGGATCAGCGTCCGGGCGTTATTGTGGTTAGTGATATAGGTGGGGTCTTCGGAGAGAATATAGCCCACGATTTGATTGATGGGGTTATAACCTTTTTCCTCCAATGCCTGATAGACTGTGGACAAAACCTGACGGATTTCCGCGTCCTTTTCCATTGCAATGTTGAACTTTCTGGTATAATCGTCCATGCAGACACCACCCTTCTTCTTATACAAGCCCTATTATACTCGATTTTTACCGGACTGTAAAGAGTCAAGAAAAAAACTTTGACACAAGCGGAACAAGGAAAGCTCAGCGCAGTACTGCGCCCAGCTCGCTTTTCAGCAGGTCCAGAATACTGGATACGTCCTCGTCCGCCTCGGCGGCGGTGAGACTGCGGTTATCCGCCCGAAGGGTCAGATTGAATGCCACGCTCTTCTTGCCCGGTGCAATGCCGATGCCGGTATAAATGTCGAACAGGGTGACTTCTTTCAAAAGACCCTTTGCCCCTCGGCGGATGCAATTTTCCAGCGCGCCCACAGTGACGGTCTTGTCGCACACAACGGCGATGTCCCGTGCCACGGCGGGGAACTTGGGAAGAGCTTGATAGATGGGCAGCGGCCCCATGGCGGCAAAGAGTGCGTCAAAGCTCAGCTCGGCGGCGTACAGCTCACAGTCCACACCGTAGTTTACCGCGACGTCGGGGTGAATCTGACCGAACACGCCCAACTCCTTATCCCCCAGAAGGACTCTCGCACAGCGGCCGGGGTGATAGGACGGATTGCCGGTGACGGCCTCAAAGGCCGCGCCGTCGATGCGCAGGCCTTCCAGAATCGTCTCCACCGCGCCCTTCAGGGAGAAAAAGTCCACGTCCGGACCGTAGACGCCCAGAGACAGGACCTTCGGCTCCTCGGCAACTCCGGAGGCGTCGGGGGCCGTTTTGGTGAAATAGGTGCGGCCCAGCTCGTAGAGACAGGCGGACTTGTTGCGGAAGTTGTAGTTCCGGGTCAGGATCTCCAGCATGGAGGGGAGAGTCGTAGTGCGCATAATGGAGGTATCCTCGCCCAGCGGATTCAGGATTTTCAGGGAATTGCGCAGGTGGGAGCCGGAGGGAAGATTGATCTTGTCGTAATAGGTGGGACTGATGAAGGAGTAGGTGATGATCTCG
>JAEWYA010000228.1 GCA_023395775.1 Bacillota bacterium | reverse complement strand
GAAGTGGACGGGCTGAAGGCGCTGGGCGTCACCGTTGCCACAGACACCGTGGTGGGCCGCACCATCTCCATCGATGAGCTGATGGAGGAGGAGGGCTTCGAGGCCGTGTTCATCGGCTCCGGCGCTGGCCTGCCCATGTTCATGGATATCCCTGGCATCAACTACAAAGGCGTCCTTTCCGCAAACGAGTTCCTGACCCGCATCAATCTGATGAAGGCCTACCGTCCTGACTCCGACACGCCCATCATCCACCCCAAGAAGGTGGCGGTCATCGGCGGCGGCAACGTGGCCATGGATGCGGCCCGTTGCTCCAAGCGCCTGGGCGCCGAGGTACATATTGTCTATCGCCGCGGCATGGAGGAGCTTCCCGCGCGTCATGAGGAAGTGGAACACGCCGAGGAAGAGGGTATCATCTTCAATACCCTCAACAATCCCATTGAGATTCTGGCGGACGGGGACGACAACGTCCGCGCGATCCGCTGCATCAAGATGGAGCTGGGCGAGCCTGACGCTTCCGGCCGCCGCCGTCCCGTGGAGGTTGCCGGCAGCGAGTTCGACATGGAGGTGGACTGCGTCATCATGGCGCTTGGCACCAGCCCCAACCCGCTGATTAAGACCACTACCAATGGTCTGGAGGTCAACAAAAAGGGCGGCATTGTCGTCAATGAAGAGGGCCTGACCTCCCGCAAGAGCGGCTATGCCGGCGGAGACGCCGTTACCGGCGCGGCCACCGTCATCCTGGCTATGGGCGCCGGTAAAACCGCCGCCAAGGCCATCGACGAGGAACTCAGCAAGCGGTAATTTTTTCAACCTTCAAACGCCCGCAGGAGTTTTTTCCTGCGGGCGTTTTTCACGCCCCTGCCCTGGGTGAGTCAGGAGAAATAGGCAAACCTACCAAAAAAGCTATAATTTTTTAAAAACTTTCTACATATACTTGCTTGAATCACAAAAATAAACCACAATATTTTGTGGAAACAGATGACTCTTGTACAAAATAACCATGAGGGTATTGACAGTCTGACTTGAAATGATATAATGACTTTAGAAAATTTATCAGCAGGGTAAAGTGATACATGGAAAATAAGGAAACGCTGTACATTATCGGCGAGTCCCGGACCAATAGCGACAATGCCATTACGAAGATTTATGGTTCATTCTACATGGCGCTGGAAATTGAGCCGGAGAGCGGGAACATTCTGGATTTTAGCTGCACACACTCTCTGGACCTGACGGAGAAATTCCTCCGGCGTATTTTCGTGGGAAGGTCTCTGTTGGAGCAATACGCCCAGATTGAGGACGAGGTGGCCCGCCGGTATCATGGCTCCTCCGCAAAAGCGGTGCTGGCGGCCATGAAGGACGCGGAAAAACGGTATCGGGCTGCGGCGGAAAAGAACGAATAAAAAACTTCAAAGACTGCTTCCCTTTGTGTGATATATCTTCCAATATATCAATCAGCAGGGGAAACCCAGTGAAGATCGAAGAATTTCTTCGGTCCTTGCTGGGCTTTTGTTTTTTCTGGCAGACAATAAGAAGCGATTTGTGCCCTGTGCCGCCGCTTTGGCCGCGGGGCAGAGAATGGAGAGGAGCGCGCGATGGAACTGAAAGACCTTGTGGAGCGGCAGAGGGAAGCGCTGCTGGCGACCCTGCGGGAGAGTATCCGCATTCCCAGCGTTCGGGAGGAGGACGACAGCGGCTATCCCTACGGCGCGAATATTCAAAAGTGCCTGGAGTTTATGTTGGACACGGGAAAGAATCTGGGCTTCGCAGTGGGGAACCTTAGCAATCAGGCTGGCTGGTGTGAGTACGGCGCGGGGGAGGAAATGGTGGCCGTGCTGGGCCATCTGGACGTGGTCCCCGTTGGAGAGGGCTGGAGCGGCGACCCGTTTTCCGGCGATATCCGGGACGGGAAGGTGTTCGGAAGAGGCTCCATGGACGACAAGGGCCCCACGGTGGCCGCGCTCTATGCGCTCAAGGCATTGAAGGAGTCGGGGCTTCCCCTCCGGCGGCGAATCCGCATCCTGATGGGCACAAACGAGGAGACCGGTTCCGCCGACATGAAATACTATCTGGCCAACGGCGGTGAAAAGCCGGTGATGGGCTTTACGCCGGACGGGGAGTACCCCCTGATCAACGGGGAGAAGGGGATTGTCAACGTCACTTTTTCCCATCGTCTGCATCAGTCCGGCCCGGTGCGGCTGAAAAAAATATTCGGCGGGTCCGCGCCCAATGTGGTGCCTGCTTTCGCGGCTGCGGAGCTGGAATGTCCCGGTGAAATGCTGGGGCAGATCCGCACGGTACTGCCGGAAAAAACGGCCTGCGTCCCCATTTCAGGCGGCGCGCGGATCGAGGCCCAGGGCGTGGGCGCCCACGGCAGTACCCCGGAGCAGGGGGAAAATGCCATCGGACGCCTTCTGCTGGCGCTGAACGCCCTGCCACTGGAGGGAGAACTGAAAGAGACGGTCCGATTTCTGGCGGAGAAGATTGGCTTGGAGACCGGCGGGGAATCTCTTGGCATTGCTCTGCAGGATGAGGTT
>JAEWYA010000216.1 GCA_023395775.1 Bacillota bacterium | reverse complement strand
ACCCAGCACCGCGCCCATGTCGATCATGCTGCCGGGCCCGACAATGGCCCCGATATTGATGATCGCACCCATCATGATGACGGCGCCCTCGCCAATTTCCACTTTTTCCCGGATAATGGAACCCGGTTCTATGCGGGCCGTGACGCCCTTTGCGTCCAGCAGCGGCACACCGGAATTCCGCCGGTCATTCTCCACCACAAGGTCGGTAATTTTGTCCTTGTTCCGCTCCAGAACGGGACTCAATTCGGCCCAGTCGCCGAAAACGGTGTAGCTTCCATTGGAGCCAAAGACCTTGGCGGAACCAAAGTCCACCGGGGCAGTGGTGTTGACATAGACCTTTACCGGGGTCTTTTTCTCAGAATTTGCGATATAGTCGATGATCTCCTGTGCGTTCATGCTCATTCTCCAAATAACAGATTTTGCAGGTCATAAAAGCCCTTGGGCCTTCCTGCCAGCAGCCGCGCCGCGTGGAGCGCTCCGCTGACGAAGATCTGGCGGCTGGCGGCCCGATGGGTGATCTCCAGTTCCTCGTCCAGGCCAAAAAAGTGGACCGTGTGAGTTCCTGCCACGGTGCCGCCCCGCAGGGCGTGGATTCCGATCTCCTTTTTCGTCCGCCTGCCGGTGTTGCCTTCCCGGCCATAGACCGGGGCGTATTCCCCGGCGGGATCGATGGCGGAGAGCAACAGCTTTGCCGTGCCGCTGGGGGCGTCGGCCTTCTGATTGTGGTGCGTCTCTTCAATTTCAATGTCGAATTCCGGCTTCAGTGTGTCGGAGATCTGGGACAATACCCGCTGGAATACGGCAATGCCCAGAGAGTAGTTGGCGGCGTACAGCACTGGGGCGCAGTCTCCAAGCGCGCGGAGCTTCTCCAGCTGCTCCGGCGTGTAGCCGGTGGTGCCGGACAGCAGAGGTGTGCCGGTGCGGCGGATATAGGCGCTCACCGTGTCCAGCGTCTCAGGCCGGGAAAAGTCGATGGCCATGTCTGCCTTTGGAAGAGAGGAGAGCCGACCCAGATTGTCGCGGTCCAGAGCGGCGAGCACTTCGTTGCCCTGCTCTGCCGCGCTCTGCCCCAGCAGTTTGCCCATTTTTCCGTGGCCAATCAGTATGAGCTTCACAGCAGACCCGCCTCCCGCATGGTGGCTTCCAGCTTACGCTTTGCGTCGTCGCTCATTTCATAGAGAGGCAGGCGCATGGGCCCCACGTTCAGGCCCATCAGGTTCATGGCGGCCTTCACGGGGATGGGGTTGACCTCCAGGAACAGATCGTTCATCAGCTGCAGGTACCGCAGGTGTTCCGCCACCGCCTTCTTCTGGTCGCCGGTCAGAAATTCCCGGACGATCTCGTGGCACATTTTCGGCATCACATTGGCATACACGGAGATGACCCCGCTGCCGCCGATGCTCATGAGAGGGATGGTAATGTCGTCGTTGCCGGAGTACAGCGCGAAGTCCGGTCCGATGCAGTGAGCGATCTTCATGGCATAGGCCATATCTCCGGAGGCTTCTTTAATGGCGGCGACGTTGGGGTGCTTGGCAAGGCGCTCCACCACGGATACGGGAATGGAGCAGCCGGTGCGACCCGGAACATTGTAGAGGATGCAGGGAATGTCCACAGCGTCGGCCACGTCGGCGAAGTGGTGATACATGCCCTCGGCGTTGGCCTTGTTATAGTAAGGAGTGATCAGAAGCAGCGCGTCTGCGCCCATGGACTGATAGAGCTTGGCGCTTTGCATTTGCGTGGCAGTGCAGTTGGACCCGCTGCCCACCACGACCGGCACCCGGCCGTTCACCACCTTCAGCGTGTGTTCCACCACAGCGGCGTCCTCCTCGTGAGTCATGGTAGAAGACTCGCCGGTGGTGCCAAGAGTCAAAATGGCGTCCGTGCCGCCGGTGATCTGCCGCTCCAGAAGCTGGGTCAGGACCTCAAAATTGACGCTTCCGTCGTCCTTGAACGGAGTGACCATGGCGACGATAGAACCCTGTACATGTTCGAATTTCATAGTGTTTCCTCCATACGTTTATTTGTGGCGTGCAACAAAAAATCGGTAGAGAAAACGCTCTCTACCGACAATCGCTCCCACACAAATGTACGATGTGCGGAGTTTCCTGTGAGCAGATAGCGCCCCCGCGGTTTCCCGCGGACAGTCCCGGAGATATTCTCCCCGGCCCCACCAAAACAGCATACCTGCCGTTTCAGTTCGGCGAAATCACTTCCGCTGCGTTCATTGCCTGTCGGCTTCCGCAGCGCCGTCTCATCCGCGCCTCTATCTTGTGGAAACATCATATCACCTTTGTTTCCTGGATTCAAGAGCGTTTTTTGGGCTGAAAGAAGAAAAAATCCACAAGATTTGGCGTGGGGCTGACCCAAAAGTGAGGCGTTGCGCAAAAATTGGAAATAGAATATAATATCGGTCTAGCAGATAAATTTACGAATCGAATTTTGCCAAACGAGTAACACATGGTTATTCTGCCACCTCAGGCGCATGGATATGATGGGGAAGGCGAGGGCGGGGAGGAACGGAATTTGAACGGTTGCCGCATTCTGATTGTGGAGGACGACCCGGTGATCGCCGGGGCCATGGAGGCGCATCTTCAAAGCTGGGGCTATCGGGTGACCCGGGTGGGGAATTTTCAGAACGTGATGGAGGAATTCGCCGCCGCGGCGCCGCAGTTGGTGCTGCTGGATGTGTCTCTCCCGTTTTTCAACGGCTACCATTGGTGCACGGAGATCCGAAGGGTCTCCCAGGTCCCTATCCTGTTCATCTCCTCCGCCGGAGACGACATGAACCAGATCATGGCGATGAATATGGGCGGAGACGATTTCCTGGCAAAGCCCTTCGACCTGAATGTTCTCTCCGCCAAGGTCCAGGCGCTGCTGCGCCGGGCCTATGATTTCAGCGGACCCGCCCAGTTGCTGCCCTGCGGCGGGGCGGTGCTGAACGTGTCCGACGGGACGCTGACCGCCGGGGCGGAGAAATTGGAGCTGACCCGAAATGAGCTGAAAATCCTGCAAATGCTTTTGGAAAACCGGGGCCGGATTGTCAGCCGGGAGAGTTTGATGACCCGCCTGTGGGAGTCCGATGCGTTTGTGGATGAAAACACCCTGACGGTAAATGTCACCCGTCTGCGCAAAAAGCTGGCGGCGGCGGGCCTTGAAAGCCTGATTCGGACAAAAAAGGGCGCGGGCTATCTGGTGGAGGGCTGA
>JAEWYA010000012.1 GCA_023395775.1 Bacillota bacterium | reverse complement strand
TAACGCGCCCGTTCCGGCGACGGACCCTCTCTCGTTGAAACGATGGTCTATCGGTATCAGGGCCACTATTGCGGAGACCCTGCGGCGTACCGCCCCAAGGAGTACCTGACTGAAGGAAAGTCCAGGGACCCCATCGACAAGGCCCGGGCGCGGCTTCTGGAGCTGGGCGCGAAAGATGCGGAGATCGGGAGTATCGACCGGAGCGTGGCGGAGGAGATTGAAAGCGCATATCAGTTCGCAAAAAGCTCTCCCGACCCTGACCCCGCGGCGGTCATTGACAACGTTTATTCCTCCGACAACGAAAGGAGCGTGCTGCGATGAAGCTCACCGTCAGTAAGGCCATCGGCCAGGCGCTTCACGAGGAGATGGAGCGGGACGAAAATGTGATTCTGATGGGTGAGGACGTCGGCGTTATGGGCAACGTGTTCGCCATTACCAAGGGTTTTCGGGATGAGTTTGGTCCCCACCGGGTGATCGACACGCCCATCAGCGAGTCCGGCTTCACCGGCATTGCCGTGGGAGCGGCTATGAGAGGCCTGCGGCCCGTGGTGGAATGGATGTACGACGATTTTATCACGGTGTGTCTCGACCCGGTGATGAATCAGGCGGCAAAGCTGCGGTACATGACCGGAGGACAGGTGAAAATTCCTGTGGTCTTTCGAGCGCCTATGGGTGCGGGACGGCGAAATGCCGGACAGCATTCCCAGTGTTTAGAGGCGCTGTTTACCCATATTCCCGGACTGAAGGTGGTCTGTCCGTCCACGGCGGCGGACGCCAAGGGCCTTTTAAAGGCTGCCATCCGGGACGACGACCCCGTGGTATTTCTGGAACACAAGCTGCTCTACGCAAGAAAGGAAGAGATTCCAGACGGCGAGTATCTCATCCCTCTGGGCAAGGCCGATATCAAGCGCCCCGGCAAAGATGTGACCATTCTCACCTGGTCCCGGCAGGTCTTTTTTGCATTGGAGGCGGCTGAGACTCTGGCGGCGGAGGGCATCGACACGGAGGTTGTGGATCTTCGGACGCTGGTGCCTCTGGACTGGGAGGCCGTGAAAGCCTCCGTCTGCAAGACGCACAATGTGATTGTTGCGGAGGAGGGCGTGAAGCGCGGCGGCGTGGGCGCGGAGCTGTCCGCACAGATCACGGAGGAACTGTTTGACGAGCTGGATTCTCCTGTGGGCCGCGTGGCGGGGCTGAACGTGGTCTCTCCTTTCTCTCCGGTGCTGGAGGACGCGGAATTTCCCCATCCGGCGGACATCGTGTCCTGCGTTAAAAAAACGCTGGGCCGCTGAAGGAGGCGTGTATGGCAGAGAAAACAAGACTTCACGCGTCGCCCTATGCCCGAAAAACAGCGAAAGAGCTGAGCGTGGCGCTGGAGATCCTGACCGGTACCGGCCCTGACGGGCGGATCGTCTGGCGGGATGTGGAGGCAGCGTCAAGGGTGAAGGTAAAGCCATCCTGCGGCGTGATGGCCGGCTATTATACCACGGCAGACATAAGCGAGCTATTGGCGGCCCTAAAAACTCTGGACGGCGCGCTGACTTTCCCGGTATTCGTGGAGCGGGCCGCAGCCCGGCTGGACATGCCGGTCCGGTTTGCCGGAAAGGGTATGGAGGGCGTGCTGCCCGCGCTGAAATCCGGTGAGACTGCCGCTATGGCGGTGGGGGACCCCACGGACGGACATGTGCGCATACATTTGGCATACGATTCCGGCGCGGTGAGCGATGAAACGGCGGCAGACCTGCTGTGGTCCATGAGACGGCTGCTGGAAAAGCCGCTGACCATGCTGATGTGAACAAAAGGGAACGCGCAAAGCGCGTCCCCAGAGATCTATTCAAAAGTTTCTCGCTGAAGCGGCTCCAGAAACAGCCGCAGGTCCTCCACCTGGACCTGTTCCGCAGCCTTGATGACCGCTCGGCGGTAGCCAAAAATGTCGTCCGATTCAAAGGGCAGATGATACACCGCAAGACAGCGCGGCCGGATGAACTGCTCAATGAACCGCCTTCCCTTACTTAACGTGATCCACGGGAAGTCCAACAGAGCCAGGTCCACCGGGCCGGTCTCCTGCAGGAAATCCCGCAGTACGGGACTGGCCACGGCACAGTCACCGGGGATCAAGACCCGGAAACCGTTCCGGTCAATAAGGCACCCATAGTGAGCCACATTTGCGTACTGTTCCCCCTCGTGGGGCAGGCGGATGAACTGAACAGACAGCTCGGGCAGAAATAACGGTTCCCGAGGCCGGGAGAGCAGAAGCTGATTTTCAAACCGCCGTTCCGGCAGGATTGCCTCCGTGAAAGGCCAGCGTTCCATAGCCAGCCGGGTTAGACCCTGGGAGAAATGGTCTGGGTGGCAGTGGGTGTAAAAGATTAGGTTTGGCTCCGCAAAATCCGGATGGACCGCCATGGCGGCCTGAAGCTCTGGAGAGAGTGTGGAAAATCCGGAGACGGCTTTATCGTGCAGGGCATCCACCCACAGGCGGAGGCCGCCGAACTGTAAGGCCGTGCCGGCGTTCGCGCTGAGTGTGATCTGGCACATAGACATGTTGCAGGTGCTCCTTTGGATAAATTACCATTTTTGTAGATGGAGACTTAGCTGCAGCAAGTATATCACGACATTAAAAAAATGTCAAAAAAATTGAAAAAGTTAGATTTGTGCAAAGTGCTCTTTTTAGCAAAAAATCATATATAAAGTGCTGAAAATTCAAAAAAATTTAAGAATTAGTTGATATTTTGCCAGATAGATGTTATAATTGTCCACGTTAACAGAAAATTTACAATTTTCTGCGGAGCGGATCTAACCAAAGAATATCTCTTGCACCACATTTGGGGGTACATGGCTGATTATCCGATAATAATGCATGAATAATCGTTTGGGAAGACCGCAACAACAACAGGAGGGATCGATTAGATGAGTGTCTACAAAAAGATCATGGATGTCATTGCCGAAATTGAGAAGGTCGTAATGAGCTTGGTTCTGGCTTTCATAACCGTGATCACCTTCGCAAATGTCCTGGTCCGGAAACTGAGCGACAGTCAGTTTGCCTGGACTGAGGAACTGGTTATCAATCTGTTTGTTCTGACGGTCATGCTGGGCTGCGCGCTGTGTGCGCGGGAGGGCAGCCTGATTAGCCTGTCCCTGATTTTTGACCGGCTGAAGGTCGGCGGAAAAAAGGTATTTGCGCTGATCATCACAGTGGCCAATACGCTGTTCTGGGTTTTGCTGTTGAAGACCGGCATCGACAAGGTCATGACTCAGATGGCCAACGGCAAGCACACTTTTTCCCTTGGCTGGCCCGAGTGGGTGTTCTCCATTTTCCTGCCCATCGGCTGCGTATTTTTGATCCTGCACACCATTGAATTCTGCATTGATGTGATGACCGAGAATGCGCCCTGTGTGAAGTCTGAAGAGGAAGGAGGAAACAACTGATGATTAACCTGATTTTGTTTGGTTCCTTTTTCATTATGCTGTTTCTGAACATCCCCATTTGCGCAAGTCTTGGCCTTTCGTCTATTCTGGCGATGATTTACTCCGGAGACAAGCTTTCCGTGGTCCCCACCAACGTTTACAACGGCATGGCAAAATTTCTGCTGCTGGCAATCCCGTTCTTTGTTCTGTCCGGCAACATCATGGCGAAGGCCGGAATCTCAACCCGTCTGGTCCAGTTCATTGACGATTGCATTGGACACCGCCGCGGCGGCATTGCCATCGTGTGCGTTGTGGTGGCCTGCTTCTTCGGTGCGATTTCCGGTTCCGGCCCGGCCACCGTGGCGGCGCTGGGTATCATCCTGATTCCCGCCATGATTAACCGCGGCGGCTTCTCCGCGCCTTTCTCTTCCGCCATGATGGCAACGGCCTCTTCAATTGCCATTGTCATTCCGCCCTCCATCGCGTTCGTGGTGTATGCATCCATTACCGGCGTTTCCGTGGGCGACATGTTCATGGGTGGTATCCTTCCCGGCATTATGATGGGCATTGCACTGGTGGTCGTCATCATGATCGAGGTTCGCCGCAAGGGGCTGAAGGCCTCCCGCGAAAGAGCCTCCTGGGGAGCTCGCTGGAAGTCTTTCCGCTCTGCGTTCTGGGGCTTTTTGATGCCTGTGATCATTCTTGGCGGTATTTACGGCGGTATCTTCACTCCCACCGAGGCCGCTGCCGTCTCCGTGGTATACGGCCTGATCGTCGGCGTGTTCATTTACCGTGAGGTCAAGCTCCGGGATCTGTACGACTTGCTGGTCGACTCCGGCAAGACCACAGGCGGCATCATGCTCATCATCGGCGGTGCGACGCTGTTCTCCTATATCTGCACGGTCCACGGTATTTCCGGCGCGGCCCAGGAGTTGCTGCTGAGCATCTCCGGCAACAAGTATGTGTTCCTGCTGATCGTCAATGTGATCTTCCTGATTGCCGGCTGCTTCGTGGACGCCAACTCCGCCATGTACATCTTCATCCCCATCATGTTCCCCGTGGCGCAGCAGCTGGGCATCGACCCCATTCACTTCGGCGTTCTGTCCACCGTGAACCTGGCGATCGGTCAGGTGACTCCGCCCGTGGGTGTGAATCTGTTCGTTGCCATCGGCGTCAGCGACAAACTGAGGGATATCAAGGATAAGACGAAGGTTACGATTGAGACGATCTCCAAGGCCGTGTGGCCCATGATCCTCGCCTGTGTCATAACGCTGCTGATTGTTACTTATGTTCCTTTCTTCTCCACTGTGTTCCTGGGCGCTGCGGCCTGATTCCAAGGATCTGCCATCACGCGAGTGATTTCAGATAACGCAACTTGATTCGCAATCAAAATTTTAAGGAGGAAAAACCATGAAAAAGTTTCTTGCACTGGCTATGGCCCTGTCCATGACCGCCACGCTGCTGGCCGGCTGCGGCGGCGGAACTCCCGCTGCCTCCACTCCCGCTGCTTCCGGCAGTTCCTCTTCCAGCGCTGCTTCCAGCGGCGCCAAATTTGAGAAGCAGACCTGGAAGTTTGCCTGCTCCGCCACGGAAAACACCGTCTGGGCAGACATGGGCCGTGACTTCGGTCAGATGGTATCCGACGCCACCGGCGGCGCTGTCACAGTTGAGGTTTATGCTGCCGACCAGCTGACTGCCGGCAACCAGTCCGAGGGCATTCAGGCCGTTATCGACGGTACCACGGAGCTCTCCGCTCACTCCAACCTGATCTATTCCGCATTCGATCCGCGTCTGAACGTGGTCTCCCTGCCTTTCCTGTTTGACTCTTTTGATGATGTCGATGCCAAGCTGGACGGCGCCGGCGGCGAGGCTCTTGGAGGAGTCGTCGAGAGCATGGGCCTGCACCTGCTGGGCATTGGCGAGAACGGCTTCCGTCATCCTACCAACAGCGTGCGCCCCATCGATTCTCTGGCTGCTATGAAGGGCCTAAAGCTCCGTGTTGCCGGTTCCGAGCTGCTGAGCGCCGAGTACACCAAGTGGGGCGCTAACTGGGCCAACGCCAACTGGTCTGAGGTTTATACCGGCCTGCAGACCGGTACCTATGACGGTCAGGAGAACCCCCTGCCCACTGCCGACGGCGCCTCTATTGCTGAGGTCCAGAAGTATGTCACCTATTGGACCGGCGTGTATGACTGCATCTTCTTCTGCATGAACGGCGATCTGTACAATTCTCTGTCTCCCGAACTGCAGGCGATCGTTGATGAGTGCGGCCAGAAGGCTGCCCAGAATCAGCGCGCGCTGGAGCGTGAGCAGGATCAGAC
>JAEWYA010000028.1 GCA_023395775.1 Bacillota bacterium | reverse complement strand
CGCCAAAGCCGCCGCCGGAGCGGTAGGCCGTGATCTTCCCGGTGTCGGGGGCAAAGCTGTTGGCCGGATCCTCGGTGGTGACGCGGCACTGGATGGCATAGCCGTTCTGGCGGACGTCGGACTGCTTTCCGACGCCGATCTGCGGATCGCTGAGGGGGCAGCCCTCGGCAATCAGAATCTGGGAGCGGACCAGGTCCACGCCGGTGACCATTTCGGTGACGGTGTGCTCCACCTGGATGCGGGGGTTCATCTCAATGAAATAGTGATGTCCCTCGTTGTCCACCAGAAATTCCAGCGTGCCGGCATTGGTATAGCCCACGTGCTTGGCGATCTTCACCGCGTCCTCGTACAGTTCCTCCCGTATCTTTTGGGATACGGAGAAAGCCGGGGTGAACTCCACCACCTTCTGATACCGGCGCTGGAGGGAACAATCCCGCTCATAGAGATGGACCACATTGCCGTATTCGTCGCCCAGAACCTGCACCTCGATGTGCTTGGGCTGGACGAGGAATTTCTCCATAAAAATATCGTCGTTGCCAAAGGCCTTTTTCGCCTCGGACTTCACCAAATCATAATTGACGCCCACCTCTTCCACGGTGTCGCACCGGCGCATGCCGCGCCCGCCGCCGCCCGCGGCGGCCTTCAATATCACCGGGAAGCCGAACTCCATCGCCAGCTTCTGGGCCGCCTGACGATCGGAAATGGGATCCTTGGTGCCGGGGGTTGTGGGAACCCCGCACTCGATGGCAAGGGCCTTGGCGGACAGCTTGTCGCCCATCATGTCTAGAACCTTGGAGCTGGGGCCGATAAACTTGATCCCCGCCTCCTCGCAGGCCCGGGCAAAATCGCCGTTCTCGCTCAAAAAGCCATAGCCGGGGTGGATCGCGTCCGCACCGTGTTTTTTGGCAAGCTCTATGATGCGGGGAATGTCCAGATAGGCCCCCAGCGGGCTTTCATTTTCACCGATCAGATAGGATTCGTCAGCCGCCGTGCGGAATAGGCCATACATATCCTCGTTGGAATAGATGGCGATAGTCTGCAAACCCAGATCGTGGCACGCGCGGAACACGCGCATGGCGATTTCGCCGCGGTTAGCCACCAGCACCTTTTTAAACTCTCTGCTCATGGTTTTCCTTCCTTTCCCCGCGTTTCATGCGCGGGACCGCTTTTGCGCTCTGAAAATACCGCGGATTTTACATGCGGCCGCGGATTTTTACCTTTCACAGTATACTCCCGCGCAAAGTTCACTGCAACGGAAATTCACCAATTTTCCGCAATTCAGGAAACGCAACAGCTTTTGCGTAATTTTTTCTCGGGTTTCCGGTAATTTTTACAATACCGTGCAAGCGTCCATATTTTTCAGGACGCCGCGTCCGTTTTGGCGGGCGCGGCGTCCTTCTCTGTTTGCTTACTTAATGGACCTGCTGTCCACCAGCTCCTTGAGCTGCGCGGTGAACGCGTCCAGACTCATGACGCCCAGATCGCCGTCGGCCCGGTGACGGACGGCCACCTGGCCGCTCTCGGCCTCCTTGTCGCCCAGAACCAGCATATAGGGGTCCTTTTCAAGCTGCGCCTCGCGGATCTTCTTTCCAATCTTCTCATTGCGCAGATCCAGCTCCACCCGGAACCCCTGTGCGTTCAGCGCGGCGGCCACCTTCTTCGCGTACTCGTCCGCCCGCTCGGTGATGGTCAAAATCTTGACCTGCACGGGGCTGAGCCAGGTGGGGAACGCGCCGGCAAAATGCTCGGTGATGACGCCGATAAAGCGCTCAATGGAACCAAACACCACGCGGTGAATCATAACAGGGCAGTGCTTTTCGCCGTCGGTTCCGGTGTATTCCAGATTGAAACGGCCGGGCAACTGATAGTCCAGCTGAATGGTACCGCACTGCCATGTCCGTCCCAGTGAATCCTGAATGTGGAAGTCCAGCTTCGGTCCGTAGAACGCGCCGTCGCCCTCGTTGACCTCATAGGTCTTGCCGATGCTGGTGATGGCGTCCGCCAGTGCGGCTGTTGCGATATCCCAATCTTCCTTGGAACCGATGTGATCATCCGGCATGGTGGAAAGCTCGATCTTGTAGGGCAGGCCAAAGAGACTGTAAACCTCGTCGAACAGCTGGGCAATGCGGATGACCTCGCTCTTGATCTGATCCTTGGCCAGCAAAATGTGGGCGTCATCCTGTGTGAAGCAGCGGACGCGGAACATGCCGTGGAGCGCGCCGGACAACTCATGGCGGTGGACCAGACCCAGCTCGCCGTACCGCAGGGGCAGTTCCTTATAGGAGTGGGGCTCCAAGTCATAGACCAGAATGCTGCCGGGGCAGTTCATGGGCTTGATGGCAAAGTCTTCTTCGTCGATAACGGTGGTGTACATATTCTGCTTGTAATGGTCCCAGTGGCCGGAAGGCTCCCACAGGGTCCGCTTCATGATCTGCGGAGTGGAGATTTCCAGATAATCCCACTTCTTATGGACCTGACGCCAATAGTCGATCAGGGTGTTTTTCAGCACCATGCCCTTGGGCAGGTAGAACGGGAAGCCGGGGGCTTCGTCCCGGAAAGCAAACAGGCCCAGCTCCTTGCCAAGCTTCCGGTGGTCCCGCTTCTTAGCTTCCTCAATGCGCTCCAAATAAGCATCCAGCTCCTCTTTCTTGGGGAATGCGATGCCATAGATGCGCTGAAGTGTCTGGCGATTGGAATCGCCGCGCCAATAGGCGGCGTTGCAGGCGGTCAGTTTAATGCCGTTGCCCTTGATGCGGCCGGTGGAGTCCAGATGGGGGCCGGCGCACAGGTCGGTGAACTCGCCCTGCTTATAGAAGGAGATGGTGACGCCCTCCGGAAGATCGTTGATCAGCTCCACCTTATAGGGCTCGCCCTGATCCTGCATGAACTTGATGGCCTCGGACCGGGGCAGCTCAAACCGCTCCAGCTTCAGCTTCTCCTTGCAGATTTTCCGCATCTCGGCCTCTACTTCCTCCAGCACCTCCGGGGTAAAGGGGAAAGGGGAGTCCATATCATAGTAGAAGCCCTCGTCGATCGAGGGGCCGATGGCCAGCTTCACCTCCGGGTGCAGGCGCTTCATGGCCTGAGCCAGAACGTGGGAGCAGGTGTGCCAATAAGTTTTGCGGTATGCCGCGTTTTCAAACGTGTACTGATTCTCTTCGGACATTTCTGTTCCTCCTTATATTGGGGGTGAGACGGGTGCGTTCCTCGCGCAGCCGGAGATTTTTGGCAGCAAAAAATCTCACCCCTGAAAAATCAGGGGTGAGATACGAATTCGTATTCCACGGTTCCACCCTGCTTGCGCCTCTTTCGAAGCGCCGCTCGTGTCCTCTGTAACGGGAGGTCCCGTCCCGTTCTACTCAGGTCTCCCCTTTCGGCGGGCGGCTCCAAGGCGGTGCCGCTTCGGTTCCGGCAAGAGCCGCTTACAGCAAGCGCGGCCCCTCTCTGATGTCTTTCCCGAACGGTGTCCTTTTCCAAGCCTTTTTGTGTTATTATTGTTAAGTTTAGCACCATGACGGGAGGCTGTCAAGGGCCGCGGCGCTGTTAATTTTTTGTCACGGACAGAACCGTCAGCCGCCGGCCGTCCACGGAAAATTTCACCTCTGCCTCGGCATAACCGAAGCCGTATACCCGCGACGGGTCGTCTTGATAAGCAGGCCGCGGGTCCTCCGCCAAAACCCCCAGCAGCGCGGCCCGGCTCCCCTTCGGCAGGACCTCCAAAAACTCCGCCGGACAGTCCACCGTCAATCTCCGCTCCGGAGCGGCGGGGGCGAAGCCGCCCTTTGCCTCAGGGTGCGCGTCTACATAGGGGAGATACGGCTTGATGTCCAGAATCGGCGTACCGTCCATCAGGTCGGCTCCCGCCACCCGAAGGACCATCCCCAGCTCCCGGTCCTCCTCCACGCCCAGCAGCTTCACGCAGGAAAGACCGATGGGATTCGGCCGGAAGGGCGACCGTGTGGCAAACACGCCCATGCGGGCATTTCCACCCAGCCGGGGAGGGCGTACCGTAGGGGACCACGCGGACCGCACCGCGCCAGAAAACTGCCAGATCAGCCACAGGTGGGAAAAGCCCTCAATCCCCCGCAGAGCGTCCGGATTCCGGTACTCCGGCTCGAAAATCACGCGGCTCTCCAGTTCCTCAACCAAGCCGCTCTGCCGTGGAATTCCAAACTTTGTCTGAAAATCGCTGTGAATATGGGCAATAAATTTCACAGAAAAGCCGTCGGTCATAGGACCACTTCCCCTTCATTTGTAAATTGTTTTCTCCCAATCAAGTATAGCCGACCCACGCCGGTTTTTCAATGGTTTTACCGCCGGGCCCTCCAACTCAGCAGCCGCCCTGTCTCAATAGCCGTCAGTGCCCGGATGCCGTCAAGGTCCACATAGGGACTATACACCGCCTCTAAAGCATCGTAGGCAGTCTTTGCGTCCCACAGGGCGGCCACAGCCTCCTCCCTCAGCGCGGCGGCCATCCGCCGCAGGAACCGTTCCCTCCCCGGCTCCCCTGTGTGGGTCAGCGCGTCCAGCCGGATGCGGCGGAATGGCTTTTTCCCGTATTCCATGCCGGGTCGGGAGGTGACGAACCCCAGTCCCAGCCCGGGGATCAGCAGATGCTCCAGCCGCTCAGGCTCCTCCGGGGACGGACAGGCGATCACATCCCAGCCCCGGTCCACGGCGTTCTTCCGCAGCCGTTCCAGCAGCGGCCCCGCTAGCTCCCAGCGGTCCGCCAGTTCATAAATTCTGGGACATAGGGCATCTGCGCAGTCGAACCGCCAGACCGTCCCCTGGCAGGTAATTCCGCCTAGGAACCGATAGGCCGTGCGGCCCGGCTCGCCGCCTTTTCTCCGCAGTTCCCGGGCAATGATGCCGTCCAATCTTCGATTTGCCCGCTGGAAATTGAAAGCATTCTGATTTGCCGCCACCATCTCCAGTTCCACCTGCCGCGCCGCTTTCAGGCAGCGATACGCCCTGGCGTTGGCATCCCGCCGCTTTTGTGTCAGTCCGACAATCTCGTCTCGTGAGGCCTTTGCCGCCATCAGATCATAAAACCGGCCCAGGTCCACAATCCGGTCCACCGCCGCCGGATAATTCGGCTCCAGCACATGGGGCATTGTTCCGTCCACCGCGGCGCAGGCCATGCCCGGCAGCGTCAGGCCATCCAGCAAGTCCGGGTCGCCGCTGCATCGCAGGTACTCCACCGGCTCCCCCGCCTCCTCCATGGCCTCTCCCAAAGAGCTGAGAAACATGGACTTTCCAACGCCGGGTCCGCCCTTTAAAATCATCAGGTCATATGTATGCTCTCCGGCCAGCCGGTCGAAAAGGCTTTGAAATCCATCTCCGCTGTTGGCGCCCAGAAAGAAATTGGTCACACTAGCCATGTCGTCTCCTCCAAATCTGTTTTCATCCACAGATTATGCGGAAACAGCCTGACCCGACACAAAATCAGTACGCGTTATTCAAATGAAACAGAAAAGCTGATATATAGACGAAAAAACGCCGAAGCCCGGTGACCCGGACTTCGGCTGAGGCAGACGAAAGAGTCCTGCGGATCGTTTCGTCTGCCTGACCAATGCCACAATTATCCTTACATGCAGCGCTTTGAAGACCCGCCTTACAAAAACAACCCGATCTCTGCCCTGCGGGTATAATTCGCCTCCAGCATGGCCTTGTGGGAAAGGAAGGCCGGGTCGTCGAAATATTTCGCACCGGTGGGGCACTTGACCACACAGGCCTGACACTTGATGCATACGCCCGGGACATTGGAAACGTCCGCCGGGTCGATGGACCCCATGGGGCAGACGGTGACGCACAGCCCACACTTCGTACACTTATCCGAATCGGTCAGCGGCTTTGCCTTCAGGAATTTAGCGGGCTGGCCGTCAACGCCCAAGGGCGTGTAATAAGGTGCAACGGGATCACCGGGGATTTGAACAGGGGTGGAAAGCTCCGTCAAAGTCTGCACCTTTTCAGCAACCTTCTCCGCAAAACCCTCGGCCTGAACGATGTCCTCCGCGTCGGGCCGACCGGGAGCCAGCTTGGACGCAAAGGCATGCTGCCCCACGAAAGCGGCGGCAGCAACGGTGTGGAACCCGTGGGACTCCAGCTCCGCGCACAGCTCCGCCAGAGAGTTGTCAAAGCTCCGGTTTCCAAACAGCACCACCGGTACCGCCAGCGCGCCATTCCCTGTCAGCTTCGTCTGGAAAAAAGGCAGCAGCTTGTTTGGAATGCGCCCCGCATAGGTGGGTATGCCGATCACCAGCAGATCCGCCGATGTAAAGGAAAGTTCCTTCTCACGTTCTGCGGGCGCTGAAACATTCACCGTCTCCAGCGGCTTTCCAAGCTTTCGTGCCAAAGACTTGGCCACAGCCGTGACCATCTTCTCGGTGGTGCCTGTGGCGCTGTAATAGACCGCCCAGATTTTTTCAATCTCCATATCCGCTATCCCTCTATTTCTCTTTTTGTCTCACTCTCAGAGCGAAAAATCCTCTTCCTTCAGCCGCGCTGTCTCCAGAGCCGCGGGCCGGGGCGGCACCCGCTTCAGCGGGTCGTACCGAAAGCTGCGGCAGCAGCTCTCCACAGGCACAATTCCCCGCTTTACGCAGGCCACCTCCCGCTCGTTGATCTGCGCACCCCTTTGACAGTAGGCGCACCGCGGGTCGATGCCTTTACGAAACAGCACGAAAGTCACCTTCCTTTACAGTCCTTACAGAGCGTATATTTTTACCTGTCCGTCCTCTACCGTGGCCTGAATTTGGGAAACGGGATGCTCGTAGCTGTCGATCATCTGCGCGGCCATGGGGTCTTCCAGCTCCTTCTGGATGGCGCGGCGCAGGTTCCGGGCGCCATAGGTCAGGGAATAGGACTTGTGGGTAAGATACGCCAGCAATCCGTCGTCATAGGTCAAGGTCACGCCCTTTTCCTTCAAGGAGGCAGACAGTTCCTTCAGCATAATGCGGGCAATGGATTGGAAGTTCTCCTCGCTGAGCCGATTGAAGCAAATCACCTCGTCCACGCGGTTAATGAACTCGGGACGAAGGAACTGCTCCAGGCCCTTCATTGCCTTAGCCTTGTCCTGCTGCCCGGCGGTGCGATCAAAGCCCACCATTCCCTCCTTGGTGGCGCTGCCGGCGTTGGAGGTCATGACAATGACGGTGTTTTCAAAGTTGACCTTCCGGCCATGGGAGTCCGTGATCTCACCGTCGTCCAAAATTTGCAGCAGAATGTTCAGCACGTCCGGGTGGGCCTTTTCAATTTCATCGAACAAGATCACGGCGTAGGGCTTTCTGCGGATCTTTTCCGTCAGCTGCCCCGCTTCGTCATAGCCCACATAGCCGGGGGGAGACCCCACAATGCGTGAGACGGAGTGCTTTTCCATAAACTCGGACATATCCAGCCGAATCAAGGAGTCCGGCGTGTTAAACAGGTCCGGCGCCAGCTGCTTGACCAGCTCCGTCTTTCCAACGCCGGTGGGGCCGACGAAGATGAAGCTGACGGGCTTGCGCTTGGGGCTGATGCCCACCCGGTTGCGCCGCACGGCGGCGGTGACGGCCTCCACAGCCTCATCCTGACCCACGATGTGGGCTTTCAGGCGAATGTCCAGCTGGCTCAGGCGCTGAAACTCCTGTTCCCGGATGCGGGAAGCGGGAATTTTTGTCCACAGTTCAATGACATGAGCCAGATTCTCCATAGCAAGCTGGGGATCGCCCTTTTCCAGAAGGCCGCGCAGCTCGGTGTTCAACTGAGCCCGCTTGCTCTTTAAAATCGCCATCCGCGCATAGTCCGGCTCCGCGCCGTCCTCTGCGGCCAGCTCCTCCAGCATCGTGTTTTCCTTATCATAGTCGTCCAGCTCCCGCTGAATCTCCAAGCGGCGGGAGATATCCGGGTCCTTCAGGTTCAGATCGGAGCATGCTTCGTCGATTAGGTCGATGGCCTTGTCCGGGAGAAACCGGTCGGTGATATACCGCTCGGAGAGCAGCACCGCCTGACGCAGGATGCCGTCGGAGAGCTTCACACCGTGGAACGCCTCGTACTTCGGAGCCAGGCCCTTTAAAATCTGAATGGAGTCCTCAATAGACGGCTCGTTCACCGTCACCGGCTGAAAGCGCCGCTCCAGAGCGGTGTCCTTTTCAATGGACTTACGGTACTCGGTAAAGGTAGTGGCGCCGATGACCTGAATCTCGCCCCGGGAGAGGGCGGGCTTCAGAATGTTGGCGGCGTTCATGCTGCCCTCCGCGTCTCCCGCTCCCACAATCGTGTGGACCTCGTCGATCATGAGGATGATATTCCCCAGCCGCTTCACCTCGTCGATAAGGCCCTTCATCCGGGACTCGAACTGGCCCCGGAACTGGGTGCCCGCCACCAGAGCGGTCAGATCCAGTAGGTAGACC
>JAEWYA010000244.1 GCA_023395775.1 Bacillota bacterium | reverse complement strand
ACCTTTCCCTGAAAGGTTCCCCTGCGCACGTTGAAATCAACTTTTCAAGCAGCTGCCATTATTTTAGGAATTTTCGCAGCATGTTCAACAGCTCCTCCTGCCGCACCGGCTTGGAAAGATGCGCGTTCATCCCCGCCGCGCGGGTCTCCTGACGGTCGCTTTCAAAGGCGTTGGCCGTCATGGCGATGATAGGGATACTCCCGGCGTCGGGCCGCCCGGAGGTGCGAATGGCCTTTGTCGCGTCAAAGCCGTTCATCACCGGCATTCGAATATCCATTAAAATTGCGTCGTAATGCCATGCGTCCGCGTTCAGATAGCAGTCCAGCGCCGCCCGTCCGTCCTCAGCGTGGTCCACCAACAACCCGTGACGGCAAAGCATCTTTTTTGCAATCTCCGTATTGACCGGGTGATCCTCCGCCAAAAGAATCCGCTTTCCTTTCAGACTAGTCTGGGCTTCGGTTTCGGGAGTCTTTTTCTCGGGTTCATCGAACGGATGGCCTCTGGGCACCGTGATCCGCACGGTAAATTCACTGCCCTTTCCCAGCTCGCTTTTGACGCTTACCGTGCCGTCCATATGCTCCACCAGATTTTTCACAATGGCCAGGCCCAGTCCCGTACCCAGCTGGGGGTTCTGGTAGCCGTTGGCCTCCTGCTCAAAGGGATCGAACACCCGGTTCAAAAATTCCTGACTCATGCCGCAGCCTTGGTCTCGGAAAACAATGGTGCTGGTGATCTTGTCCTCTCCGCAGGGAACATGACTCACCGTGCAGGAAATCTCCGAGCCCGGTTCGGAAAACTTGATGGCATTGCTCAGGATATTGACGTACACCTGTTGGATGCGCAGTCGGTCGATCACCACATACGGCGTGGTCACCCCACTGGTATCCATCCGGAACCGGATGTGCTTTTCCTCCATGCGGGGGAGCATCAGATCCCGGATTGTCTTATACATCGTCTGCACATTCACATTTTCAGGGTGCAGCTCAATGCGACCCGATTCAATCCGGCTCATGTCAAGCACATCGTTGATGAGTCCCAGCAGATACTCGCCGGAAACCTGAATCTTTTCCATCATTTCCACCACGTCCGGAGTTTCGGCATCCTCCCGCGCCAGCTGGGTCAGTCCCAGTATGGCGTTCATAGGCGTGCGTATCTCGTGGCTCATGCGGGAGAGAAACTCGCTCTTTGCCTGATTGGCCCGCCGAGCCTCCTCCAACGCGGAACGCAGCGCCTCACTCCGGCGGCGTTCCCTGGCAAAGACGTCTGTGGCATCGGTCACGGTGCAGCAGACTAAGCTGCCGCGCCTGTCCAGCCAGACGAAGGAGTAGCGCAACCGCCGGACGTTTCCGGAGCTGTTGCGGCAGTCGGCATACACCACATACTCCGCGTTTTTCTCCAACTGGATGCGTATTTCCTTGAAGCGCAGGCGATCCAGCGTGTCCCCCAGTTCGTCGCCCGCATAGGAGTCCTGGACGGCGTCCAGAATGGACGCCTCTGCCCGCCCGATCTCATGAATCGAATTCTGCCCGTCCTGAGAGGAAAAAACACGGGCGGTATCCGCCGTCAGGTCAATCCGCAAAATCATCAGATATTCCCGGCGGATTACAGTATTCATAATCTGCTCCATGAATTTTTGGTCGTCGATGTCAAACGAATAAATGTTTGCCTCCACATCGCCGGTAACAGGATTTCTGGTGATGTCCGCCCGCACCGTTAGCCAGCGGCGGACTCCATTGACCCAGCAGTTCCGTTCATAGGTCAGCAGCGAGGTACCCCGCTCATAGGCGTCCAACATCGCCTGCCGGCTGATACGGGCGCCGAATGCGTCGGCCTGCTCTGCCGTAATCGCGCGGCTCCTCATCCTCTGAAACGCGGCGTCCGCGGTTCTGTCAATTCCCGCCAGCAGCTCCGGATACAGGGAAGGTCCGGGTATACAGGTGTTTTTCGTCAGATTCATCTGAACGGATGCCACCGCGTTGGGCAACAGCGCCCGGATGCGCTGATTCTGCCGCTCATACCGCTCCATCTCCCGATGGCGCTGCGTGCATACCAAACTGGTACAGAACACCTTTGTCCGATTTCCCTCCGTGTCGTACAGGGAGGTCATCCTGATCTCGACCCATTGCTCCTTGCCGTTCGGAAGATGCTCCCGCACCTCGCAGACGGCGTGTTCTCCGCCCTGGTCGATTGTCGCAAGCGCCTTTCGCAGCTTCGGCACATCCTCTTCAAAGGTAATCTGATGGATAAACCAGGACTGCGGATAATCCGTCATCTCCTCCGGCAGGCCGAACAGCTCGCAGGCACGTTTGCTCTGGTGCAAGGTATGCCGCTGGGGATCGTAGATCCAATAGTCCACATTGGCATGGTCCATGGCTGTCTGCAGCGTGCGCTCGTCCTGCTCCAGATGCTCCTGCAGGCGCTTCAGCGCATCCACATCGCTGAATACGCCGTAATAAGTCCGGCTGCCGTTTTCCTCCTGTGCCAAAGACGCCTGCAAGGACATCCAGATATAGGCTCCGTCGTGCCGCAGGATCCGAAAGGTCTGCTGAATATTTTCCACGCCCTGCCGGCAAAGGCAAATCTGCTCCTCAAAGGACTCCCGATCGTCGGGGTGAATGTTTTGCAGCAGATTGGCGTTTTCGTCCTCCGGTGGTGCGGGGTATCCCAGCAACTGATAAAAGGCCGTGTTAAAATGGATCATTTCAAAATGATCGCCTTCGTCCACCCGAAATGAGCAAATACCGCCCGGCACCAGATCCATGACATTCTGGAGCTGACGCTCCCGCTCCTGTACCTTGCAAATCAGCGCCCTGCGTCTGTGGTTGTCCCGCAGCAGCATGGCAAGAAGCGCGATAAGCAGCGCAAAGGCGCCCACGCCGCCAAGAAGCACTCGCTTATATTGGAGGACGGCGTCACGAACGGGGTCGTTGAGATATTCCGTATCCCCGGGCAGACTGCTCCGCATGATCCCGCACCGGTCCATCACGCGCTTATCGAACCGGGTGATCACCGGCATTTTCAAAAGACCCACATCCGCGGAGGACGCCTCGCCGTCCAGAATCCGGCCAGCATACTGCCCTACCTGATAGGCCATGTCTTCCGGCGAAATCACACACCCGCCCAAAAAGCCGGTGCCAAGGCTTGCGGCGTTGGCAGAAAAAATAGGAAGCGAAGTCATTGCCGTCAGCATTTCTGCCGCCTGCAGATCGCTGTATATATTTCCGCTGCCGTCATGGCTCACCTGGGCATAGATGAGGATCGTCTCACTCCCGTATTCCGCCAGCAGCTTTTGAATCCCGCTTCGGGGCGTCTCCCCCAGATCCAGGCTCTTAAAATCAAGCTGCGGAAAGGTACTTTCCAGACAGTAAAATGTCCCCATCATTCCACGTGCCGCATCGGTACCGTCTCCAATGCAGACCACCTGTCTGGCATTCGGATAAAGCTGCGCCGCCAGAGAGATCGTCTCCCGAAAGGGCACGGCGCTCTCAGCGCCGGAGATCAGTTCGTTCTGCGCGGCAGTGGCAGCCAACAGGGGCTGGCGGACATCCAAAAAGAGGATGGGCAGCCCGGCAAAATACTCGTCCTGATAGTCCATGGCAAATTGCAGCGCCGCGTCGCCGCTGACGATTACCGCATCGATGGTGGGCAGCAGCTTCCATGTATCCAGCCGGCGGCACAGCTCCTGCGACGCCGCCCGCTCGCTCTGGTTGCGGGTATCCATAAAGAGATATTTTACGCTGGCTTCGCTACTCAGGGCTTTGGCAACGGCATCCAGCTGAACGGGAACGCTTTCAAGCTCATAGGAGTAGGCGCTGATGTACAGGACCTGATGGCCGCCATCCACGGCGCGGGCCGAAGTAGCGCATAAAAATAGCAACAGGGCAAAGAGCGATAGACCCATCGCTCTTTGCCTTGCTGTATTGGATTTTCTACGCCTGCCGCCCATACCCTTCCGCCTTTCCCCGAATACATATCCATACCCGGTCAGCCAGAAAATAGTATATTCTATTTTGGGGTATTTGGCAAGGTAATTTGTCTAAAATTACCAAAGATTGTAGGTTTACAGCACGTAGAAATAGATCGCCGCATAGTGGAACAGAGAGCCCGCCAAAATCAGCAGATGGAACAGCTCGTGGAAGGTCCACTCCGCAGAAATGCTGGGCTTTTTGACGGCGTAAAACACGGCGCCCACGGAATAGCATACACCGCCCAGCGCCACCAGTGTCATGCAGGGCTGGCCCACGGCCGCAAAATCCTTCGCCACAAACAGCACCGCCCAACCCATGATGAGGTAGATCACCGTGGACAAAATACGGGGCGCGTTGATCCAGATGAGCTTCATCAAAATTCCCGCCAGCGCCACCGCCCACAGAGTTACGCAGAACCGGGTGCCCGTGGGCTGGGGCAGCATCACCATGGCGAACGGCGTATAGCTTCCGGCGATCAGGACATAGATCATGCTGTGGTCCATCTTGCGAAGAAACCGCTTTGCTCCGGCGGTAAGCTCATTGCCGGGATAGTAATGGTAAACTGCGCTGGCGGTGTACAGCGCCAGCGCCGACAGGCAGAATACCAGCGCGGCCCACAGCGTCGCGGCCGGGACATCCAGCCCCACGCCCCGCACCGCCATGATGATACAGCCAACCAGCGCAGCCACCGCGCCCAGAGCATGTGTCTCAAAGCTGACGCGGTCCTGTGCTTTCGCCACCAAATCACGCATAAAATTTGACTCCTTTCCGTTATCCGTCAAATGTAATTTCTAATATTATATTACATGGTTTAAAAAATATTTCAAGTAATTTTTAGAATTTTGTTTCGTCGTTTTTCACAAAACCGCACCTAAAAATTTTTTTGCCCACCTGCTTGCAATTTATACACAGGTCCGATACAATAAGATCACAATAAAAGAATGATAGCTGGAACGAAGTGCTGCTGCGCACGGGCTGACACCTATCATTTTTTGGTGGGTGTTTCAAACCGGAGAGGGTTTGAAGCGCCTTTTCTTTTTATTTGGCATGAAAAATATGGAAATAGGACAGGAAGACAGGAGGTTTTTAAAATGATTTTACTGGCAAACGGAAAGGTCATTACCCGGGACGCGGAGGGCGCCGGCTACTACCCCGACGGCGGCGTGGTCACCGACGGAGGGAAAATTGTGGCCGTGGGCGGCACTGCGGAGCTGAAGGCTCAATATCCGAAGGCGGAATTTGTGGACGCCAAAGGCGGTGTCATCATGCCCGGTCTCATCAACGCCCATACTCACATCTATTCCGCTCTGGCCCGCGGCCTGAGCATCGCGGGCAATGACCCCGCCAATTTTTACGAGGTCCTGGACGGCACCTGGTGGGCCATTGACCGGCATCTTGATCTGGAGGCCACGAAGGCCTCTGCCCAGGCTTTGGTGATCGACTCCATCAAGCAGGGCGTCACCACCATTTTTGACCATCACGCCTCCTTCTGCGAGATTCCCGGCTCTTTGATGAAAATTGCGGAGGTCACAAAGGAATTCGGGATGCGGGCCTGCCTCTGCTATGAGGTCTCCGACCGGGACGGCGAGGAGAAGTCTCTCCAGTCCGTGCAGGAAAACAAGGACTTCATCGACTACTGTGAGAAAAACCCCAGCGATATGCTCAAGGCCCTGTTCGGCGGACACGCCCTGTTCACCATCTCCGACAAAACCTTTGACCGGATGGTATCCGCCAACAACGGCCGGGTGGGCTTCCACATCCATGTGTCCGAGGGTATGAACGACGTGTACGACAGTCTGCAAAACTACGGCCGCCGCCCCGTCCAGCGCTTGCAGGATCACGATATTCTGGGACCGAAGACGCTTCTCGGCCACTGCATCCACGTCAACACCGCCGAGATGGACATCATCAAGGCCACCGACACCATGTGTGTCAACAACCCCGAGAGCAATATGGGCAATGCCGTGGGCATCTCCCCCGTTTTGCAGCTGTACAAGAAGGGGATTCTGGTGGGGATGGGCACAGACGCCTATACCAACGACATGTTGGAATCTATCAAGGTGGCTCTCTGCTCCCAGCGGAACAACGCGTGCCTTCCCAACGTGGG
Source organism: Bacillota bacterium (assembly GCA_023395775.1). GTDB lineage: Bacteria > Bacillota > Clostridia > Oscillospirales > Oscillospiraceae > Oscillibacter. The sequence goes on along the minus strand of JAEWYA010000244.1, from coordinate 36,737 downwards.
CTGGTGCGAGGTCACCGACATGCTGTTCCGTAACAACGCAAAAATCGTCAACCGCTCCTTTGAGACGCCGCTGGGCGTTCTGCGTCCCGGCGCGGCGGCGGACGTCATTGTCATGGACTACAAGCCGTATACGCCGTTTTCCGACGAGAACATCGACGGCCACATGCTCTTCGGCATGACGGGCCGTCAGTGCCAGACCACCATGATCGACGGCAAAATCCTGATGCGTGACCGTGTGCTGACGGAGGTGGACGAGGAAGCGGTCAACGCCCATGTGCTGGAGAGCTCGAAGCGCCTGTGGGGTCAGCTAAACCACAAAACCTATTAAGAAGCCAGGGCTCGGGGCCGCCCGCCGCGCCTGCGGCGGAAAAACCCAGTCCTCATACAAATTACGAGGGAATCTAAAACGGAGGTAAGTAAAATGAGCGAATTAATGACCCCAATTCCCTTTCGGGAACTGATGACCTGGATCACCGCGGAGCATCAAAAGGAAGGCTCCGTATTCGGCGTCCACCATCCCTATCAGGCTGGGACGAAGACCCTCCCCATTTTCGGGGAGAAAATTGAGACTCCCTTCGGCCCCGCCGCAGGACCCGCCACCCAGCTGGCTCAGAACATCATCGCCGGGTATTACGGCGGCGCGCGGTTTTTCGAGCTAAAGACCGTTCAGAAGATGGACGGCGCGGAACTGGCCGCCTGCGTTCACAAGCCCTGCATTCTGGCAGACGACGAGTGCTACAACTGCGAGTGGTCCACGGAGCTGTATGTTCCTCAGGCATTCGAGGAATACGTGAAGGCGTGGTGCGCCTGCAAAATGCTGGCCCATCTATACGGCTTGGGCGACCCGGACGGGTTTGTGTTCAATATGTCGGTGGGCTATGATCTGGAGGGAATCAAGGGCGAGAAGATCGACACCTTCCTCAACGGCATGATCGACGCGTCCCGCACCTCCATTTTCAAGGAGTGCATCTCCGTTCTGCGCCAGATGTTCCCCGGCGAGGAGGCCTTTATTTCCACCATCACGCCCCACGTCTCCCGCAGCGTCACTGTCTCCACTCTGCACGGCTGCCCTCCGGACGAGATTGAGCGCATCGCCAGCTATCTCCTTGCGGAAAAACACCTGCACACCTTTGTGAAGTGCAACCCCACCATTCTGGGCTATCAGACGGCCCGGTCGGTGCTGGACTCCATGGGCTATGACTACATCGCTTTCGACGAGCATCACTTCAATGAGGACCTGCAGTACGCCGACGCGGTGCCCATGTTCCGTCGGCTGATGGAGCTGTCTGCCAAAAGCGGTCTGGAATTCGGGCTGAAGCTCTCCAACACCTTCCCGGTGGACGTGAAGCGGCAGGAGCTGCCCTCCGAAGAAATGTATATGGCGGGCAAATCTCTCTTCCCCCTGACCACCATCATGGCGAGTCGCATTTCCAAAGAATTTGGCGGGAGGCTGCGCCTCTCTTACGCGGGCGGCGCGGACTATTTCAACATTGACAAGCTTTTTGCCTGCAATATCTGGCCCATCACCATGGCCACCACGGAGCTGAAGCCCGGCGGCTATCAGCGCTTCAAGCAGATCGGTGAAAAGCTGGAGAAGCTCTGCTACAAGCCGTTTACCTCCGTGGATGTGGACGGGATCGAGGCCTTGTCTCTGGCGGCGCGGAGCGATCAATACCATGTGAAGGCCATTAAGCCTCTGCCCCGGCGGAAGCTCTATGAAAAGGTTCCCCTGCTGGACTGCTTCACCGCGCCCTGTGAAGGCGGTTGTCCCATTCGGCAGGATATTCCGGAATACATTGAGCTGTGCCGTCAGGAGCGTTTTGAGGACGCCCTGCGGCTCATCACCGAGAAGAACCCCCTGCCCTTTATCACCGGCACCATCTGCGCCCATCGCTGCATGAACAAGTGCACCCGGAATTTCTACGACGACCCGGTACAGATCCGGGCCACGAAGCTGGTTGCGGCGGAAAAAGGCTACGACGCGGTGCTGCGCGGCCTCAAAGCTCCTGTTCCCGCCGAAAACGGCGTGAAAGCCGCCATCGTGGGCGGCGGCCCCTCCGGCCTGGCGGCGACGTATTTTCTGGGGCGGGCAGGAGTCCCCTGCACCATTTTTGAAAAGGCAGACCGGCTGGGCGGCGTGGTCCGGCAGGTGATCCCCGGCTTCCGCATCAGCGACGAGGCCATCGACAAAGACATTGCGCTGGTTCTGAATATGGGAGCCGAGGTCCGGTGCGGCGCGCCCGCGCCCTCCGTGGCGGAACTGAAGGCCCAGGGCTACACGCACATTTACTTCGCCGTGGGCGCCTGGAAAGCCGGTACACTTTCAATCAGTGGCAACGTGGTCCCGGTCATCGGCTGGCTGAGGGACCTGAAGGCCGGAAAAGATGTGTCTTTGGGCCATGTGGCCGTGGGGGGCGGCGGCAACACCGCCATGGACGCGGCCCGCGCCGCCCTGCGGGCGGGAGCAAAATCCTCCACCCTGATCTATCGCCGGACAAAGAAATACATGCCCGCAGACGCGGAGGAGCTGGAACTGGCCATTGCCGACGGCGTGGGGTTCCTGGAGCTGGTGGCCCCGGTGGAACAAAAGGACGGAACCCTGCTGTGCAAGAGGATGAAGCTGGGAGAGCCGGATGCCTCCGGACGGCGCACCCCGGTGGAAACCGGCGAAACTGTGGAAATTAACTGCGACACGGTGATCTCTGCTGTGGGTGAGAAGGTGGACGCGCAGCTGTTCGCAGATAATGGCATCGCGGTGGACGCCAGCGGCACCCCCGACTTCAAGACAAATCTGGACGGCGTGTACTGCGGCGGCGACGCCATGCGCGGCCCCGCCACCGTAGTAGAGGGCATTGCCGACGCCCAGGGCTTTGCAAACGAGGTACTCAAAGCCGTCCATTCGACGAACTTCCCCGTCGGCTCTTCCGCCTCACGGACGGATGCGGTGGCAAAACGCGGCATCCTGTGCGAATCCGCAAAATGCGAGGGCGAACGGTGCTTGAGCTGCAACGTGGTATGCGAAAGCTGCGCGGACGTATGTCCCAACCGCGCCAACGTGTCCATTGAGCTGCCGGACGGACGGCGCGAAATTCTGCACGTGGACCGCATGTGCAACGAGTGCGGCAACTGCGCGGTGTTCTGTCCCTATGACTCCGCGCCTTACCGGGATAAGTTCACCCTGTTCCACAGCCGGGAGGACTTTGACGGGACTCCCAATTCCGGTTTCCTCCCGCTGGGCGGGCGCAAGGTGCTTGTCCGGCTGGATGGGAGCGTGTTCGAAGCCGACTTGGACAGAGAGAACCGTCTGCCCGCGGGCATTGAGTGCATGATTCTGACCGTATACAGCAAATACGGATACCTGATGGGATAAACGACTCTCGACTGCTCTCCGGAGGTAGTTTCCGATCATTTGAAAAAGCTCGCCAAATGCTCTTGAGCATTTGGCGAGCTTTTTATGTCGTTTTTGTCGAAAAAAAATGTTCCCCAGGCGTAAACTGCATTCCAGGCGCAAAGGCAACGTCCGGTTCTCGCCGTCAGCTGCGGGCAGCCCTCACCGTCCAGCGGTCCCAGTTCGGGCTACATGCAAAAAAGCAGCGTGATGTGTAAACACATCACGCTGCTTTCCAAAGCGTTCAAATCATTCTGAAAACGCGCCCAAGCGGCGGCTTTTCAGAGATTCTTACTTCTCCTCGATCTCAATGACAGCGCCGGAACCGACGGTGCGTCCACCCTCGCGGATAGCGAAACGCAGACCCTTCTCAATGGCGATCGGGGTGATCAGCTCAACGTTCATCTCGACGTTATCGCCGGGCATGCACATCTCAACGCCCTCGGGCAGAGTGATGACGCCGGTGACATCGGTGGTACGGAAATAGAACTGAGGACGATAGTTGTTGAAGAACGGAGTATGACGGCCACCCTCGTCCTTGCTCAGAACGTAAACCTGGCCCTTGAACTTGGTGTGGGGATGAATGGAACCGGGCTTCGCCAGAACCTGGCCGCGCTCCACGCCGCTGCGGTCAACACCACGCAGCAGAACACCGATGTTGTCGCCCGCCTCAGCGTAGTCCAGCAGCTTGTGGAACATCTCAATGCCGGTAACGACGGTCTTCTTCTTCTCCTCGGCCAGACCGACGATCTCGATTTCCTCACTCATCTTCAGAATACCGCGCTCCACACGGCCGGTAGCGACGGTGCCGCGGCCGGAGATGGTGAACACGTCCTCGACGGGCATCAGGAAGGGCATATCCTCCTTGCGGTCGGGAGTGGGGATATAGTCGTCAACCGCGTCCATCAGCTCCTTGATGCAGGCAAACTCGGGAGCGTTGGGATCAGTGGATTCGCAAACCAGAGCGTTCAGCGCAGAACCCTTGATGATGGGGATATCATCGCCGGGATAGTCGTACTTGCTCAGCAGCTCGCGCACTTCCATCTCAACCAGCTCAATGAGCTCGGGATCGTCGACCTGATCGCACTTGTTCAGAAAGACGATCATTGCAGGCACGCCGACCTGATGGGCAAGCAGAATGTGCTCGCGGGTCTGGGCCATGGGGCCGTCGGAAGCAGCGATGACCAGGATAGCGCCGTCCATCTGAGCAGCGCCGGTGATCATGTTCTTAATATAGTCGGCGTGGCCCGGGCAGTCCACATGGGCATAGTGGCGCTTTTCGGTCTCGTACTCGACGTGGGCGGTGTTGATCGTGATTCCGCGCTCCTTCTCCTCGGGAGCCTTATCGATGGAATCATAAGCCTCGAACTTGGCCTTGCCCTGCAGGGACAGCCACTTGGTGATAGCAGCAGTCAGGGTGGTCTTGCCATGGTCAACGTGACCGATGGTACCAATGTTTACATGGGGTTTGGTTCTCTCAAATTTCTGCTTAGCCATTTGATGATCCTCCTGTCAATTTCAAAAATCCTTGCGGGCAGCGCAGTTTTATTCAGCACTGCTCATTTTACAGTAAAACGCGGGGAAAATCAATCCCCAATTATTCCGCTTTGTTCCCGTTGCGGGTGGCCACGATCTTGTCCCGGATGTTCTTCGGGATCTCGATATAGTGGCTGGGCTCCATGGTATACTGGCCGCGGCCCTGGGTGCGGGAGCGAAGATCGGTGGCATAGCCGAACATCTCTGCCAGAGGCACATGCGCGTCAATCTGCTGTGCGCCCGGACGGGCCTCCAGCTGAATGATCTGACCGCGGCGGCTGTTCAAGTCGCCGATGACGTCGCCCATATACTCGTCGGGGACGATGACGCAGACTTTCATAATGGGTTCCAGCAGCGTGGGGTCAGCCTTGCGGCAAGCCTCCTTGAACGCCATGGAGCCGGCGATCTTGAACGCCATTTCAGAGGAGTCGACCTCGTGGAAGGAGCCGTCGTACAGCGTGACCTTCACGTCCACCACGGGGAATCCGGCGACAACGCCGCCGTTCATGGCGCCCTGAATACCGGCGTCGACCGCGGGGATATACTCCTTGGGGATGGCGCCGCCCACGACGGCGTTTACGAACTCATAGCCCTTGCCGGACTCATTGGGCTCCACACGAATCTTGACGTGACCGTACTGGCCCTTACCGCCGGACTGGCGGGCATACTTGGTGTCCTGCTCGACCTTCTTCTTGATGGTCTCCTTGTAGGCGACCTGAGGCGCGCCCACGTTGGCTTCCACTTTGAACTCGCGGAGCATACGGTCCACGATGATGTCCAGATGCAGCTCGCCCATGCCGGCGATAATGGTCTGGCCGGTCTCTTCGTCGGTCCAGGTCTTGAAGGTGGGGTCCTCCTCCGCCAGCTTGATCAGGGCCATGGTCATTTTCTCTTGGCCGGCCTTGGTCTTGGGTTCGATGGCCACGCGGATGACGGGGTCGGGGAACTCCATGGACTCCAGAATGATCGGGGCCTTTTCATCGCACAGAGTATCGCCGGTGGTCGTGTTCTTCAGGCCCACGGCGGCTTCGATATCGCCGGCATAGACCTCTTCAATATCCTCCCGGTGATTGGCGTGCATCTGCAAAATGCGGCCAATGCGCTCCTTCTGGCCCTTGGTGCTGTTCAGCACGGAGGAACCGGTGGTCAGGTGACCGGAATACACCCTGAAGAAGCTCAGACGGCCCACATAGGGGTCGGTCATGATCTTGAACGCCAGCGCGGAGAAGGGCTCTTCGTCGCTGGGCTTGCGGTCTTCTTCCTCGTCGGTCTTGGGGTTCACGCCCTTGATGGCGGGAATGTCCAAGGGAGAGGGCATATAGTCCACAATGGCATCCAGCAGCTTCTGCACGCCCTTGTTTTTATAGGACGTGCCGCAGGTGACGGGGACCATTTCGTTATGCACGGTGGCCTTGCGGATGGCCGCGCGGATCTTCTCCGCGGGGACGTCCTCTCCGGCCAGATACGCCTCCATAATGGACTCGTCCACCATAGAAACGGCATCCATCAGCTTTTCACGATACTCCTTGGCACGGTCCAGCATGTCGGCGGGAATCTCCTCCACGCGCATGTCCTTGCCCAGATCGTCGTAGTACACATCGGCGTTCATCTCCACCAGATCGATGATGCCCTTGAAGGTGTCTTCACTTCCGATGGGGAGCTGGATGGGAACGGCATTGCACTTCAGACGCTCTTCAACCATCCGCAGAACGTTGTAGTAGTCCGCGCCCATGATATCCATCTTATTGACGTAGATCATGCGGGGGACCTTGTAGGTATCCGCCTGACGCCACACGGTCTCGGACTGGGGCTCCACGCCGCCCTTGGCGCACAGCACCGTTACGGAGCCGTCCAGCACGCGCAGCGAACGCTCCACTTCCACGGTGAAGTCCACATGGCCCGGGGTATCGATGATATTGATGCGGGTATCCGGAAACTGGTCCTTAGACCCCTTCCAGTGGCAAGTCGTGGCGGCGGACGTGATGGTGATGCCGCGCTCCTGCTCCTGCGCCATCCAGTCCATGGTGGCAGTGCCGTCATGGGTCTCACCGATCTTGTAGTTCACGCCGGTGTAGAACAGAATGCGCTCGGTAGTAGTCGTCTTGCCCGCGTCAATGTGGGCCATAATGCCGATATTGCGGGTGTTTTCAAGCGAGTTTTTTCTCGGCATAGTCTTTCTCCTTAATAGCGGAAGTGCGCGAACGCCTTGTTGGCCTCGGCAGCCTTGTGGACTTCCTCGCGCTTCTTTACAGCGGCGCCGGTATTGTTGGACGCATCCATGATCTCGCTGGCCAAGCGCTCCGCCATGGTCCGCTCACCACGGGAGCGGGCATATGCGGTCAGCCACCGCAGACCCAGGGTCTGACGGCGGGCGGGACGGACCTCCAGGGGGACCTGGTAGGTTGCACCGCCGACACGGCGGGCTTTGACTTCAAGGCTGGGCATAATGTTTTCCATAGCCTGAGCGAATACTTCAACGGGGTCCTTCTCGGTCTTCTCCTTGATCTGATCGAAGGCCGCATAGACCACCTTCTGGGCCACGCCCTTCTTACCGTCCAGCATCACGCTGTTGACCAGTTTAGTCACCAGAATGGAACCGTAGACGGGATCGGGCAGAACCTCTCTTTTGGGAACGTTACCTCTTCTCGGCACGATACTTCCCTCCTTCATAATAATATGATGTCATAGGTACTCAAAAGGCAATTTTGCCTTCCGTGAATGCCTGCCAAAGAGGTAAAATATATATAAACCTATTCGGCAAAGCTTTCAGTTTTCAGTCCTTACTTGGACTTGGGACGCTTGGCGCCGTACTTGGAACGGGCCTGCATACGGCCGGACACGCCCTGGGTATCCAGAGTACCGCGGATAATGTGGTAACGGACGCCGGGGAGATCCTTCACACGGCCGCCGCGGATCATGACGACGGAGTGCTCCTGCAGGGAGTGACCCACGCCGGGGATATAGGCGGTGACCTCGTAGCCGTTGGTCAGGCGAACACGGGCGATCTTACGCAGAGCGGAGTTGGGCTTCTTGGGGGTAGCCGTTCTCACAGCGGTGCAGACGCCTCTCTTCTGAGGGGAGGGCAGATCGGTGTTCTTGTTCTTCAGGGTATTCAGGCCGAACTGAAGCGCGGGGGAAGTGGACTTGTAGGTGGCCTGCTCCCGTCCTTTACGGACCAGCTGGTTAAAAGTAGGCATATTGTTCTCCTTTCTACTAAATATTCCGACTGTAAAACACACAGCCTTTATTTTTTGCGGAAAGCCGGCAGGCTATTCCGAAAAAACCGAAGTTTTCCATCCTTATTTCAAAAGGACGGCCACGGCGGCGCCCACGCTGATGCGGCAGGCGGCGCCCAGCTGCGCCATCGTACAGCCCCCCTCCACGGGGACACCGTTTTCCTCGCAGCTTTTTGTAAGGGATTCCAGCAGCGCCGGGTCCGCGTCACAAGCCAGGAAAACCTTAGCGGCCTGACCCTGGGCGATGGCCCTTCGGGACTGCTTAACGCCGACGACCTTGGATTTTCCTGTCAATTCCTCCAGCACGCGGTACTTCCCTCACATTCGCATGGCAAAATTCGCGGAATATCCGCGCAGATTGAAATTGTACCATGATTTTTGAGCATAGTCAAGTATTTGTTTCCATGATTGATTCTAAAACTTGAATTGAAACCCGCGGGCAGTCGGTACCGCGCCACGGCCGCGCCAAGCAGCAAATTACCGTACCGGCGGTCCCGTGCTCCGAAACGCACATAACCGCCCAATTTTCCGCATAAGATGGAGCAACGCAAGGCGGGGAGTGTTGCTTTTTGAAGGGAAACATGGAGGAGCGGGCCGAGCAGCTGGCCCAGTACATCATAGAAAACCGCGCGACGGTCCGCGCCGCCGCGGGAAAGTTTGGGATTTCAAAATCAACCGTACATAAAGACATTACAGAACGGCTTCCCAGGATAAATCCGGCGCTGGCGGCGCTGGCGCGGCAGGTGCTGGACGTGAATAAGCAGGAGCGCCACATCCGCGGCGGCATTGCCACCAAAGAAAAATATCTTCATGAGCACCGGTGACGCAGGGCGGACAATGCGCATAAAATGGCATAGTCAAGAAATTGGAGGGATTTCCTATGGCAAACCGTTCCAACCGCTGCCGGACTGCGTCTGCTGTCGTGGCGGCGGCCGCTTGCGAACCTGAGGTTCACCGGTGGCCTCACCCCATTCCACAGCCCTATGCCTCGGCATCCACGGAAACCACCCTGCATTACATATGCTGCGCGCTCAGCTATCAAAATGAGCTGCTCAGCGAGATCAAGACGCTGCTGGAGCAGACCGCCGTGAATTGGCCCGGCAAGGATGCGCAGAGCTGAATCGTGAAAAGCAGGGGAACTTTCCCCTGCTTTTGCGCGTATATCTGCCGAAGAAGTCCGGCGAACTTCTGAAATGCCAAATGAACTGCCAAATAACAAAACAGGCCAGCCGGCAGGCTGGTCTGTTTTGCTTTGGAAGATTGGATGAAAAGAAGTTTTGTCTCTTGCAAATATTAAGATACAGGAGTTCTGTTAACAAAACCAGCCCGAATTGTTACAAAAGTCTTAAATCCAAGCGTTTGGAACCCAAGATTTTATCGTTTACAACTGCAACGCAGTTTGACTTATTTAATTAGTAAATGCATATGCAATCAGGTTTAAATCTCACAGAGCTTTTCCAAACATATTTAGTAAGCGCAGATAATGATTTGACTCCCGCAAAACATGATCTCCCAATAGCGGTATAATCATAGACTTAATTTTGCAATCAAGCAGTCCCTGCGTCCCAGCTGTGTTAAAATCTCGAATTTTTGCTGTTGCTTCCAAACTGTCAGCGGTAACCTTCTTTAATGGGATCGTTCTGTCCATAGCTTGTAAAGCTGCGCTTGTTAACTGGTCAAACTCATTTCCGAAGTTGTTTGCAGCCATGAACAGGTCATTTTCTGTCGGATCAAGGAGGCCACGGATGAATTTGGAATGTTCAGCCATAATTCGGTTCCAAAAAGATTCCTGTTCAAACGCTTCGCTCTCGATGTTTACGTCCTGTCTGCTCTGTAATTTTTGCAGCATCGATACATAGAGCTTTGCTTCTCTCATAATATGATCGATTAATAGCGGGTAATTTACGGTAAACATTCGGCAGGATAAAACATTTGAGAGAATATTTGCCTTAAACTGAATAAGTGAATTTGTTAATTCTATTGCATTATCATTTAAATAATAAACCCTTTGCTCGAGTATTGCATTGCTCGTCATCCCGTCTCCAGACAAGCCGTGCTCGGATTGAGTAAGATCCGTTTGAATGCGGACTCCCGTATAGTATACAGACAGCATCTCAGCTTGTAACGTATATGGCGTCACGATCTCGCCGGATTGCAGTACTTCTTGACTTACAATTCCGTTTGACAGAGCAATTGCATCTGCCAGCAATGCGTCAAAGGCATTGCGGTATGAATCCGCCTGGTTTACGTAATTTCCGTCTCTAGGTGTAAAGCCTATTTCTAAAAAAAATGAGTGTTCTTTCATGACCCTGCCGAAAAACAAATGCAGGGCAAGCGATTGTTTCACAAATTCATCTGCTGTCAAAATGATCACACCTCATTACCATTCAGTTAAATAAAAAGATATCTGATAAGCCCTTGAAGCCACTCCGCCTAAGTCAGTATATTCCAAGCTCGTTGGCGTCGCGACACTTTTGCGTGGCATAGTTGGGCGGTTTTGCGCGTAAATAGGCCGCCCGATGGATAGTCACCTAGCATTGTCTCCAGTGTTTTACCGCAGCGGTGGGGTTTTCTACTTAAGGGAAATGAGAGAAATAGAAGACACCCGGGGAGCATTTAGCTCTCCGGGTGTTTATCGTTCACAATTGCGGCACAGTCCGCTTTAGCTCAGTTGGTATCAAAGAAAAAAATTACAAAAGTCTATAAATCTCGGAGCTTATTCGATGAATTTCTACTCGCCGGTTTCCCTGTCGCTTCGGAGGCTTTGAAAAAACGCTCCCAGTACTGCCCTGCATTCCTCCGCCAGCACGCCGCCCACCAGCGCGGGTGGGTTAGGGAAGTCCTCCATAAACAAATTCGTCACACCGCCGCAGGCTCCGAAGGCCGGGTCCCGCGCGCCGTAAAAAACCTTGGAAATTCGGGCGTTCAGGATCGCTCCGGCACACATGGGGCAGGGCTCCAGCGTCACATACAGCGTACAGCCGTCCAGACGCCAGCTGCCAATGCGCGCGTTGGCGGCCGCAATGGCCTCCATCTCCGCGTGAGAAGCGGCGGAAGCCAGCTCCTCACGTCGGTTGCGGCCCTCGCCAATGATCTCGCCGTCACGGACGACGACGCATCCCACCGGAACCTCTCCGGCCTCCGCCGCTTGCCGGGCCAGGATCAGCGCCCGGCGCATATAACTCTCGTGCTCCATGCAGTTCTCTCCTGTTTAAAAATTGGAATAATTGTCCAAACTTCCCGTAAGATATAGAGCGTAAGGAAATGGGGGAGTCGTATGAAAAACGCGTTCTTTTCCAAACGTCCCGCGCAGGACCCCATGCTGACGGTCCTGCAAAACGAGCTGCAGGCGGCCCAGGGCGAGCTGTCTCTGGCGTACCGCCAGTTTGATCTGGCCACGGACCCGGAGCTGGTGGAATCCTGTGTCTTTCAGATCAGTGCAGCCAAGGCCCGGTGCAATTATCTGATCCGCATGATCAAGGCCCGCTGCCCCGACACGGCGGCGATGGCAAAGACGGAGGAGGCCGCCACATGGACCTGAGTCAAAAAGTAGTGGTAGGACTGCTGGCGGTATTCCTGCTGGCAGCTCTGCTGCGTATTTTCAAAACGCCGCTGCGGCTGGCCCTGAAGCTGCTGGTCAATACGCTTCTTGGCTTTCTTGCCCTGTACCTCGCGGGCCTGACGGCCCCGCTGACCGGCATTACATTGGGGCTGAATCTCTGGAATGCCCTGATCGTGGGGATCTTGGGTCTGCCCGGGTTTGTGCTGCTGCTGTTGGTACAGTGGATCTTGTAGCGGCTACATACGATTCAGAGCGGAGGCGGCGCACCGTCTCCGTTTTTCTACGCAAGATTAAAATTGAAAGCTAGATTTTGAGAGATATCGATAGAAAATAAAAGATATAATGAGGTACATCGCCACTAAATTAATTTCGTATTGACTTTGAGAGGAGCCGGTGGTATAAATAATCTTGCTTTGATTTTACCCTGAACCGTCAGGTTTGTAAAGAAAATCAAGAATTTCATATACGGAGGAAAAAATATGTCCACTTTTATGGCGAATGCGTCCAATATTGAGCGCAAGTGGTACATCCTGGACGCCGCCGGCAAGCCCCTGGGCAAGACGGCCGTTCGGGCTGCCGACATCCTGCGCGGCAAGACCAAGCCCACCTTTACTCCCCACGCCGACTGCGGCGATTTTGTTGTCATCATCAACGCCGGCAAGGCGGTGCTGACTGGTAACAAAGGTACCCAGAAGATCTACCGGACCCACTCCGGCTGGATCGGCGGTCTGAAAGAGACTCCCTATCGCATCCTGATGCAGGAAAAGCCGGAGCTCGCCATGCGCGAAGCCGTGCGCGGCATGCTGCCCAAGAACAGCGTGGGCCGCACTTCCCTGACCCGCCTGCACATCTATGCCGATGAAAACTACGAGCAGCAGGCACAGAAGCCCGTGGCGCTCGACGCGGAATAAGGAGGAAGAACAGAATGTATCAGTCTAAGAAGCCCTATCTGTACGGCACCGGCCGGAGAAAGTCCTCTGTTGCCCGCGTCCATCTGTTCCCCAACGGCACCGGCGCCGTTACCATCAACGGCCGCGACATCGACGAGTATTTCGGCCTGGACACCCTGAAGATGGTGGTGCGTCAGCCTCTGGAGGCCACCGACAACACCGGTAAGATGGACGTTGTCGCCACCGTCACCGGCGGCGGCGTGTCCGGTCAGGCCGGCGCTCTGCGGCACGGTATTGCCCGCGCCCTGCTGCTGGCCAGCGAGGACAACCGTCCCATCCTGAAGAAGGCCGGGTTCCTGACCCGCGACCCCCGTATGAAGGAGCGCAAGAAGTACGGCCTGAAGGCCGCCCGTCGCGCGCCCCAGTTCTCCAAGAGATAATCAAATCAGCGAAAAGCCCTGTATTCTTAGTGAATACAGGGCTTTTTACGCATTAGCCACGGCGGTTGGGGCACAGTATTTTTGCTTGGGATCTCCCTGCAAAAAGTACGCCGGGGATGGTTGTCAGGACAGCGCAGGTGTGATACACTTGTTTGCAAACAGCACCTGACAGCTGTCAGGACAGGAGGAACGGGACATGCGGGCAGACGAACGCAGAGCGGCAATCAGATGCATTCTGGAACAGGCGGACCAGCCGGTCTCTGCATCGGCTCTGGCAGCGCGGCTGGGCGTCAGCCGCCAGGTAATTGTGGGAGATGTGGCTCTGCTGCGTGCCGGGGGACTGGATGTGTCCGCCACGCCCCGGGGATACGTGACCGGACAGGTAGCGCCGGGCCTTGTGCGTCAGGTGGCGTGCCGCCACGACGCCGCCGGAATGCGCTCAGAGCTCAACGCCATGGTGGATCAGGGCTGCACCGTGCTGGATGTGATCGTGGAGCACCCCATTTATGGCCAGCTGACCGGCCCATTGCGGATGTCCAGCCGCTATGACGTGGAGGAATTCCTGTGCCGGTGCGACCGCTCCGACGCCAAGCCTCTGTCCGACCTAACCGAGGGTATCCACCTCCATACCCTCGCCTGCCCCAACGAGGCGGCATTCCAAAGGGTACTGGCCGTCCTGCAAAAACTGGGGATTCTTTTGTCAGATTGACAGTTGACAAGACACCATGTCTGAGATAAAATCCAATGTACATATATGTGTCATGACACGTATATGTACATTGGATTTTTTTGAAAGCAGGTGCTCCCTATGAGAGACTTTCGCGCGTTCCTGACCCGCAAAAACATCGTCATCTCCGCCCACCGCTACGGCATCGACGCTCTGGGCTATATGGCCCACGGCCTGTTCTGCTCGCTGCTCATCGGCACGATCCTCAAAACGCTGGGCCAGCAGATTGGCTGGCAGTTTCTCGTCGACGTTGGGCAGTACGCTTTTGAAATGGCTGGCCCGGCCATGGCCGTGGCCATTGGCTACGCACTTAAGGCCGACCCGTTGGTGCTCTATTCCCTGGCAGCAGTGGGCTGGGCCGCCAACAAAGAGGGCGGCGCGGGCGGCCCGCTGGCCGTGCTGTTCATCGCCATCATCGCCGCCGAATTCGGCAAGGCCGTATCCAAGGAGACGAAGGTAGATATCCTTGTCACCCCCGCGGTCACAGTCTTTGTGGGCGTATCCCTGGCCAAGCTGATCGCCCCCGCCATCGGCGCGTCGGCCATGGCCGTGGGCAGCTTCATCATGTGGGCCACCGACCTCCAGCCCTTCCTGATGGGTATCCTCGTCTCGGTCACCGTGGGCGTGGCGCTGACACTGCCCATCTCCTCCGCCGCCATCTGCGCCTCCTTTGGCTTGGTGGGGCTGGCGGGCGGGGCCGCCGTGGCGGGCTGCTGCGCCCAAATGGTGGGCTTCGCCGTCATGAGTTTTAAGGAAAACGGCTGGGGCGGCCTTGTATCCCAGGGGCTGGGCACGTCCATGCTCCAGATGCCCAACATCGTCCGCAACCCCCGCATCTGGATTGCTCCCACCACCGCCTCGGCCATCACCGGCCCTATCGCCACATGCCTGTTCAAACTGGAGATGAACGGCCCGCCCGTGGCCTCCGGAATGGGCACTTGCGGCCTGGTGGGTCAAATCGGCCTGTATACCGGCTGGGTCGCCCCCAGCGAGGCCGCCGTAAATGCAGGCGCAGCCCCCATCGTCCCTGGCGCCGCAGAATGGCTGGGGCTGATTCTGATCTGCTTTGTCCTGCCCGCCCTTCTCGCCCCCGCCATCAACACCCTGTGCCGCAGGGCCGGATGGGTGAAGGACGGCGACTTGAAGCTGGCGTAACGCCTTTAGCAAGCAATTGTGTATCGTAAAATTGCAGATGTATCCTGACTAACTATCCCTGCTGATTCACAATTGATATTTGATTTCGGCCATTCTCTTTTGACCGATACAGTGCCTCATCAACTTTCTTGATCAGTTGCTCCATGCCAAGCTTTTTGTCTACCTCTAAAATTCCCACACTGACCGTCACGCTGTAAGCCTCGCCCTTTTCCTGGTTTTTCAGCGAGGTCATTAAACGCTCCATGATTTGTTTTGCTTTATCCGGTTCAACCGTCAAGATGCTCAGGAATTCGTCTCCGCCCCATCGCGCCGCTATGCCGTATCCGTTGATTGCTTTCCGTAACTCTTCTCCCACGATTGTGAGAATTTCATTCCCAAATATATGACCGTATGTGTCGTTAATCGCTTTAAAACGGTCAATATCGAACATGACCAACGTCTTTTTTCGATTCCTGTATTTTCGGATGAACCGCAAGTACAGTTTGGAGAATTGCTTTCTATTCGGAAGTCCGGTAAGCTCATCTGTATTCTCGATCGCAATGACGCGCTGATTATAATTGACGAAAACAGTTGTTGAAACCATCGTGCAAGCAATCAGTGCAGCGAGCATAAAAAGGATATTACTCTTGACTCTATCCTGAAACACGCTGCTGATTGAACTGGTATTCATCTCCAGAATAAAGTGCCAGCCCAGGGTCTCGTTGTACTTTGTTATAAGGCATTTTCTCTCGCCGTTTGCAGTATACCATTGCAATAGGGGGTTTTCGGACTCGTTTAACCGTATATTGTCTGTAATTCCAGTAAGCTTTGACAAATCGTCTTTCTTGATAAAAATACTCGTATCACCTGTAAAGGATGTTCTTGAACCCAACTCATTTATAATGTAGACCGAAAGACCGTAGTCCTTCTCATAAGAGCAAACGGTATCTTCCAGTGCGTCAACCTGAAGGCCCACGCCAATCACGCCCAGGAGCTCTCCGCTTTCGCTCTCAACGCGGAAGTTTACAAATACGGTAATATAATCGTTTTTCGTCTGATTTGTATCGACTTCCAAATCATATTCATGCCCGGACCCGACAAAATTATAATACCAGATATCGTGAGTATCTTCCCTGGAAATCGTCTTGTTCAAACCGTCCTGATAATAATAATTTCCGGTCTTCGAAGAAACACAGAATACAGTTGTATAATCGTATTTTTCCTGATATGTTTTCAGGTAGCTGTATAACTGTTTCAGGTATGTGTCATTTTTGACATTTTCCGGCTCCTGCATCAGCCATCTTTTCAGAAACTCATCATTTGCCATTGTTTTGGAGACCATCACCGGCTTTGTCATGGCATCCTCAATATGGCTTGAAATGTTTTTATCTGCAAGACTCAAAACATTTTCCATGTGCTTTTCCGCCAGATCCTGATACGCCGTCGTATCTTTATAGACGATGCCAGCGAATCCAACTACAATTGAAAAAATAATGACCAGATTACTGAGCAGCAATATATGTTTTTTCACATTTTACCTCTTTTGTAGCACATCGCAGAATCTATAAGAAATCAACGGTGATGAACCCGGGACTGGAAAACGGAATATTTTAATCGCATAATAAGAGGTTATTTGCTGCGTTCACTCATTACCCGATATTCGCTTAATAGCATATACTAATATATTTCAAATTTCAACATCAAAAGAAGCCCCACGGGAGAGGAAACTCCCATGGGGCATCGCCAGAGCAATATCTGATTATTTTCCGCCTGAGTCGTTTTCTCCTTCGGCGCTTTCAAATCCCCCACCTGCACGCTTATGAGCCGCAGTGTCGTCCGGGTTGGCGTCAGAGGGAGGATAACAGTCCGCGTAGGATTCCTCATAGCTTTTCCGATTCTGCTCATTGTTGGGGGACATCCGCTTCAGATTCAAGACAAATGCCAGAATGAAGCCCAGCCCGTATCCCGCGATGACGCCGGTGGAGCCGAAATGCATGACCAGGGCGGTAATGACGGCGCAGAGAATCATCGACAGGCTGGAAACCTGAGCTATCCGGCGGTAAGCCGCGCGGATATTAAAGCCGGGACAGGTCTCTTTGCGCCGGCGGGTCAGCGGAATGGAGGAAAAAAGAGCCACGGCGGCCTGAATGCCGATGGCCGCCATCAAAATAAACCCACCCGCTGCGGAACCGAAGAAAAAGGGAACATCGTTAAAGCTCATATTGGGAACCTCCTGAATTGAAAAGGGGCGCTCAGGTCTGCGCCCTGCGGCAGGGTGATATCTGCGCCGAGAGTCGTGCCTTGCCACAGCAACGGCAAATATAACATGTGATGTATCATACACCGTTTTTTTGAGATGCACAAGCTTTTTCTCCGCTTTTTGACGTTCGTATCCTGCGCCCGGACTGTGAAACACACCGTTACTGCCTGCCTCAGATTCAGCCAAATCGACCAAAACGGCACGATGAGCTTGGACATTTCCAATCGGCGCGGCAAGCCTGGCCTGCTGCGGGAGAGGATTGAAAGGTTTTTAACTTAAAAAAACTTTTACAAACTGCAGCGTGATGGGAACGCCCGGATTCGGCGCTTCGCTCGTATTTAAAGTGAGGCGGCCCTCCTTGACCGAATAATTGATCTGCGGCTGAATGACACCGTTGACAAACAGGTTCTGATACGAGCTCAGCTGCGGGTCGGAGATTCCACCGTTCCCGTACATTGTGATTTCATCCTGATCCGTATAGATCTTCTTTCCGTTCGAATAGGCGTTGTAGGCATACGCCTCCGCCTTGAGCAGCAGATTCTCCGAATCCTTGATGACGACAGATTCAAGAATAATCGTCGCTCCAGCGGGAGGAACATCTGTTGTCGTCAGTTCAAGATGGCCTTCCTTGACCGTATAATTTGTTTTCGGCTGCAGCGCACTGTTTACATAGAGGTTGAAATACGACACTTGATCCGGCGAAGGGATACCGTTGTCCCCATATTCAATCAATTCGTCGCTGTTTGTAAATACCGTTTTGATCCCGTCGGAAACCGTGACATATTTATGGTCCGTGACATAAACCGTTTTCCCGTGATTTTGACCGAAGGTCACAAATGTCAGAATGATCGACTCATTTTTCGCCGGAATGTCTGCGGTCAGCAACTTCAGCTGACCCTCCGATATGGCGTAATTGACATTTGGCTGCAGGACCCCGTTTTCGAACAAATTGTAATATGAGACGCTGGTGGGAGAAAGAATTCCCTTGTGACCATATTCTGTCAGTTCATCCGCGTCTGTGTATTCCGTTTTTACTCCATCTGATAAGGCATTATACTGATAAGTGATCGCCGAAAGCAGTAAATCATAGATGACGGGAATACACGTTTTGAAACAGACACAGTCATAGATTTTCATTGCGCCGATCAGAATCTTCCCACAAGCCGTAGGTTTGGCAGGCCGGACCAAAACGTCGGCGTAAGTGCAGGATCTTGCTTCTGTTTCAAAGTCAACCAAAACGTTTACCCGCGTGATCTCCTCTCCCGACATTTCCGGCGCACAGCAGCAGCAAAATCTCTTAACCGAAAAATCCAGGCAGGCATTTCTTGGAGCGTCGATACAGATATGCCTGATCGCGCAAAACGGAATGGGGGAAGACTTCTCCCTACCCTCAATATAAACGACGACATGGACCCTGATGGAAATGGCGATCCGCTTCTTTTCCGTAAATGGATCTTTTTCCAGGTATTTTTTAGCCGAATACAATATTTTGAAAGTGAGTGCGCCCGGTTCAAACGCGCTGATCAAATTTCCGTTCTCATCCGTCAGCAGACAGGTGATCGAAGGCGAATTGCACTGTGACATAATATTGCTCCATTTTTCTGAAAATTACCGTAGGTATTCCCACTTTTAAATACCTGCCGATGCTATGTAGCAACAACTCCGAGAACTCCCGAAGTTGTTGCCGACCAATTACCTAACGGTTTTTGGTCTCATTTCACTTGATGCAATCAGCCGGTGATGTCAGGAGCGGTTGTCTCCGGGGCAAAGTTGGTGACAGCCAGAGTGATGATCTTTCCCTCTTCAATGGCCGTTTCCGCGCTAAAGGTGATGGTAACCGCGGTAGCGGTAACAGTAGTCACCACATTGCCTTCCTGCAATTGGCCGTTGATAAACAGGTTGTAATAGCCGTTATCTGTGGTTGCCGGGGTAAGGCCGCCTGCCGCGACGGCTGTTCCGGAGTCGTCGACCCATTGATTCGCGTTAATCGTATAGGTGGCGGCGCCGGTATATCCGCCCGCCGGAGCCGTATTGAAGAAGTGGAGCATGGTCGGCTTGGCCTTGGTTGTCGGCGCGGTGGCAGTCATTGTCAGCTTCAAAAGTGAAGTGGCCATAATACACCTTCATCATGAAATTATTATGCTGGGTTATTGGACAATTCAATGTCCATTCCAGTATATGAAGTCTCGCTCGCGTTGTGTTAATTTCCGGGCGAGCCCCTCCCTCGTACGAAAATTGAATCTATGTAGAAAGGGCAGCCGTCTTTTGGACGGCTGTCTATTTAAAGCGGATCACTTTCAAATCAACGCGAAAAGCCGGGAGACCGGCAGCGCCGGTCTCCCGTCTTTTCGCGGTCTCACTCTCCCGCGCAGTGTTCGCAGTCTTGGTCGCAGATATTCAGCTCTTTGCCATAGGTAATCCCGTTTTTGTCATAGTAGTCCTTCACCGCGGCCTTTACCGCCTGCTCCGCCAGAACGGAACAATGAAGCTTATAGGCCGGAAGGCCGTCCAGGGCCTCTACCACGGCCTTGTTGGAAAGAGCCAGAGCATCCTTGACGGGCTTTCCCTTGATCATCTCCGTAGCCATGGAGCTGGTAGCAATGGCGCTGCCGCAGCCAAAGGTATTAAACTTCACATCGCTGATGGTCTGGGTATCCTTGTCCACTTTGATATACATCCGCATGATATCGCCGCACTTGGCGTTGCCCACTTCGCCGACGCCGTCCGCATCGTCCATTTTGCCCACATTCCGGGGATTCTGGAAGTGGTCCATCACTTTTTCACTGTACAGCATTTTCAAACGCCCCTTTCTAATTCAGATGATATGTTTCCGCTGTCCACGCTCCAGCTCGTCCCACACCGGAGAGATGTTTCGGAGGTACTCCACAATCCCCGGCGTCACCGCCAGAATGTGGTCAATTTCCTCTTCTGTATTATATTCGCACAGGCTCAGGCGCAGCGACCCGTGGGCCACCTCGTGGGGGAGGCCCAGTGCCAACAGCACATGGCTGGGGTCCAGGGACCCGGAGGTACAGGCACTTCCCGAGGACGCACACACACCCGCCTGGTCCAGCAGCAGCAAAAGCGACTCCCCCTCGATCCCCTCGAAGCACAAATTCACATTGCCGGGCAGCCTTTGCTCCCGTTCGCCGTTGAGAATGCTGTGGGGAATCTTTGTCAGTCCGTCGATCAGCTTATCCCGCAGGGCGGTCACCTTCGCCGCGTTTTTCTCCATGTTGGCGCAGGCCTCGTCAAACGCTGCCGCGGAGCCCACGATTCCGGCGATATTCTCGGTTCCGGCCCGTTTTCCCCGCTCCTGCGCGCCGCCGTAGATCACGTTCACCAGAGGGACGCAGCCCTTTCTGGCGTATAGAACGCCGACGCCCTTTGGTCCGTGGAACTTGTGGGCGGACAGGCTCAGCAGGTCGATATCCATGTTCCTCACATCAATGGGCAGATGCCCGGCCGCCTGCACCGCGTCGGTGTGGAAGGGCACGCCCGCCTCGCGGCAGAGCCTGCCGATCTCGGGAATGGGTTGAATGGTGCCGATTTCATTGTTGGCAAACATAATGCTCACAAGGCAGGTGTCCGGGCGGAGGGCCTGACGCACCTGCTCCGGGGAGATCACACCGGATTTTGGGATCTTCAGCAGCGTAATTTCGAACCCCTCTTTTTCCAGCTGCTCCAGCGTATGCAAAATGGCGTGGTGTTCAAACTCTGTGGAGATGATATGCTTTTTGCCCTTCTTCGCCCCCGCCGCGGCGGCGGAGCGCAGGGCCTGATTGTCCGCCTCACTGCCGCCGGAGGTAAATGTGATTTCGCTGGGATCACAGTTCAGCCTCTGTGCAAAAATCTGTCGGGCCATGGACAGCTTTTCCGCCGCCCGCTGGCCGATGGTGTGCAAGCTGGACGGATTCCCGTAAAACTCCTGAAAGCAGGGCAGCATGGCGGCCACTGCCGTATCGCTGACGGCAGTCGTTGCCGCATTATCGGCGTAAACACGCATATACGGTTCCTCCTTCTAATTCATATTGGTTTACTATGATTTGAATATATCACAGTTTTCCTATTTGTCAAGTATGATATTGAGTTTTTTGTGCGTTTTTGACGTACGGCAAGCGGTCGCATTTTGCGCGCCGTTAGAAATGGGAGCCGCCGTTGTAAAACGGCGAAAAACTAAATTTGTCACCTTTTTGTGTTTTATTTTGTCGAGCAAACTGATATACTGCTTCGTACCGAGTTGAATTTCAGAAAGGATGTCTTTTTCTATGCGTCGATTTCTGCCGCTTTTGCTTGCGTTTGCCATGCTGGCATCTCTGGCCGCCTGCGGCGCGGCCTCCCCCGCTTCCGGCGGTTCCGGCAGCGAAAACGCTTCCGGCGGTTCTGCCGCCTCCTCCGCCGCTTCCAGTGAACCGGAGACCCCGCAGGTGGAGCCCTATACCATTTCAGACCCCACCGTGGAGCCCGCCGGCGACATGGTTGACGGTGTTCCTTACGCCGCATGGGACGGCGTGGTGGAGCACCTGTTTTTCCATCCGTTGATCGCTTATCCCGAGCTGGCCTTCGACGCAGACGCTGAGTCTGACGGTCTGGACGACTATATGGTCACCGTGGATGAGTACGACAAAATTTTGCAGAGTATTTACGACAGGGGCTATATACTGGTGGACATCAACGACGTGTGGAGTGAAACCACCGGCGAGGACGGCCAGCCCACCATGGTCCGCAACACCCTGTACCTGCCCGAAGGGAAAAAGCCCCTGATCCTCTCCTATGATGACGTAAACTATTATCCCTACATGCTGGAGAACGGCTTCACATATAAATTGATTGTGGGGGACGACGGCCTGATCTGGAGCGAGGGCAAGGACCCCCAGGGCAGCGAGGTCGTCTCTCAGGATCTGGACGCCATCCCCATTCTGGACAAGTTCGTCAGGGAACACCCCGACTTTTCCCCCTTCGGCGCCAAGGGCTGTTTGTCTCTGACGGGGTACTGCGGCATTTTGGGCTATCATACCCAGACGGACACCAAGAGCTGGACAGCGGCGCAGGAGTCCCAACGGCAGAAGGAAATTGAGGCGGTAAAGCCCGTCATTGCGGAATTGAAGCGCACCGGCTGGACCTTCGGCAGCCACACTTGGGGCCACATCCGCCTGGGCGCCAAGTCCATGGAGACCATTCAGGCCGACACAAAGCGGTGGTTCGACGAGGTGGGCAGCCTTGTGGGGCCCACTACGATTCTGTTTTATCCCCATGGGGAGCGGCCGGACGGCGACGACTGGAAGAAGACCGGCCCGGTATTCCGATACCTGCAAAGTCAGGGGTTCCGGGTCTTTGCCTCCGTGGGCGTCGAGAGCTTCAGCTATATAAAAAAGGACATCTGCGCGGTGATCTGCGACCGGCTCCACCCGGACGGCACCACCCTTCGCCACTCCCGGGATCGCTATCTGCAATTTTACGACGCAAAGGATATCATGGACGTAAACGTCCGGCCTCAGCGGCAGATTGACTGGAAATAAATTTTGAAGGAGCTGTTTTTATGACGCGCGAGGAACTGAAAGCGGCGGCAATCCGGATGCTGGACAGAGCTTACTGCCCTTACTCCCACTTTCCAGTGGGTGCGGCTCTGGAATGCGCAGACGGCACGGTATTTACCGGCTGCAACATTGAAAACGCGGCCTACCCCGTGGGCACCTGTGCAGAGCGCACCGCCATGAGCAAGGCCATCAGCGAGGGGCGCCGGGACTTTGTCCGCATCGTGGTAGCCGGAAGAAGCGAGGACTACTGTGTGCCCTGTGGCATGTGCAGGCAGTTCATGCAGGAGTTCGCGCCCCAGATGGAGGTCATCTGTCTCAACGGCAAGGGCGAGGAGATGTCCCTCCCTCTGAAAGAGCTGCTGCCCCACAGTTTCGATCACTCGTTTTTGTAAAAACGGGTGCGTTCCGTTTTTACGGAAGTGCTTTTGTCTTTTTCGGTGGTCTGCTTTTTTCTCTAAATCATAACGGGAACGGCATCACAGATGTGATGCCGTTCCCGTTATTGTAATATTCATTCCTCAGTCTGTATCCATACCGTCGGCCCGCCGCAAAAGCCTTACCTGCCGAAAAAAATTCGCACCGCTAGCGCAGAGCCGATAAATCCCACCAGATCGGCAGTCAGCGCAGCCGGGATGGTATGTCTGGTGCGGGTGATTCCGGCAGCCCCAAAATAAACGGCAATGGTATAAAACGTGGTCTCCGTGCTGCCCAGCATAACCGCCGCCACCCGGCCTGTGTAACTGTCCGGGCCGCAAGTTTTCATCACCTCGCTGCCCACGGCCAACGCACCGCTGCCGGAAATGGGCCTGATCAGCATCAAGGGCGTCAATTCCGCGGGAATTCCCACTCTTTCCAACAGCGGTGCGCACAGCCCGGACAGCCAATCCATAGCCCCGGAGGCCCGAAACATGGCCACGGCGGTCAGCAGCCCAACCAGCGCCGGGACGATGCGCAAAAGCACTGTCAAGCCCTCCCCCGCCCCGGCGGTCAGCGCACTGTAAACATCCACCCGCCGCCACAGGGCAATGATTGCAGTCCCCGCCAGCAGACCGGGTACCACCATCGCAGTAGGACTCATATTCTCCTCCTGCCAAAAAAGGCCAGCGTCTTTGCCGCCGTCAGCCCAGCCGTTACGCTCAGTACCGACGACAGCCACACGGCCGGCAAAATATCAAACGGCGCTGCGGCTCCGGCGGCGGCGCGGACGGACGCGATTGTCGCCGGAATTATTTGAATGGATGCCGTATTCAGCACCACCAACAGGCACAGTTCGTCACTGGCAACGCCCTCCTGCCCCCTGGCCATTCGCCGGGCGGCCTGGATACCCAGGGGGGTGGCGGCGTTTCCCAACCCCAGCAGATTGGCTGAAACATTTGCAGAGACAGCCGAAAGCGTCTCATTGTCCCGGCTGGCGTTGGGCAGCAGCATTCTCAGCAATGGGCGAAACGCACGCGCCAACTTCGCGGACATTCCGCACCGATTCATGATCTCCATGACGCCGCTCCAAAGGCAAAGTACGCCCGCCATGGAAAGGCATAATTGAATTGCACTCCCCGCTCCCGCCAATGCGGCTGCGGAAACCGCTTCCATGCGTCCATTGAGTATTCCAAATACTACGGATAGTACGACCATTCCAGTCCATAGAACCGCCATAGCCATTTTTTACCTCCCCCTGCTTTATATTGCTGCGATATAGAAGAACACAAGCGATCTACTAAACTGTGCATTTTTGTCCTCACATAAAAAACAAAGAATTAAAAAAATGTGAATATTTGTAAAAAAGGCGAAAATGAATTGACAAAATATTACATTCTGTGTTATTGTCAGTTAGCAAAAGAATTGCAATAATAACCGTGAAAAAGGAGATAAATTATGAAATCAACCGGAATCGTGCGGAAGGTAGACGAATTGGGGCGTATTGTACTTCCAATCGAGATGCGGCGTACGCTTGATATCGCTGAGAAGGACGCATTGGAAATCTATGTGGAAGGTGCCTCCGTCATTCTCAAAAAGTACAAACCCAGCTGCATTTTCTGCGACAGCAACAAGGATATTGTCCAGTTCAAAGGCAAGAACATCTGCCCCAAGTGTCTGCGGGAATTGACCGATTTACATTAATCTTTTCTGTGAGCTCTCTCCGCCCGCCCTCCCTGCCGATGCGGTTTGTCTCCAAGGCCATACGCCTGGAGACAAAAGCAAAAAAGCAAGGCCGGCACAAGTGTCGGCAGTTATCAACTGAGCGCAGCGACAAAATCGCCGCGCTTTCAAACTGTCAAGAAGCCCGCCTATTGTATGGTACAAAAGGCGGGCTTCTGCGTTGCCGACAGACAAAATTGATCGTAACAGAGATCTTCGTTCGCCGCGCGGAAAAACTCAGCCTTGCCCGTAATAGGCGTTGGCTCCGTGCTTGCGGAGATAATGTTTATCCAGCAACTCCCGCTGCATCGCACCCCGCCGCGGCTCCAGCATCAGCGCGTGGAAATCCATGAAGGCGACCTCCTCCATAACGACGGCGTTGTGAACGGCGTTAAGGGGATCAGTTCCCCAGCTGAACGGGCCATGGCTGTTGACCAGTACGCCGGGAACCGCCGTCGGGTCAATGCAGTTCTCGACGAACGTCTCCACAATGACATTGCCCGTATCCCGCTCGTAGGGGCTGTTCTTGTCGTCGGACGAACCGATCTCCGCCGGGGTCATGGGCCGGGTGCAGGGAATCTCCCCATAGAAATAGTCACCCTGCGTGGTGCCCATGGCGGGAATCCCCCGTCCGGCCTGCGCAAAGCTGGTGGCCCAGCGGGAGTGGGTATGCACGATGCCTCCCAGCTTTTCCCACGCCCGGTACAGCACCAGATGGGTTGCCGTGTCGCTGGAGGGCTTATAAGAGCCCTCCACCACATTGCCGTCCAGATCCACCACCACCATGTCCGCGGGTTTCATGTCGCCGTATTCAACACCTGAGGGCTTGATGACCACAAGGCCGGAGGCCCGGTCGATCCCGGATACATTGCCCCAGGTAAAAGTCACCAAATTGTGCTTCGGCAGCAGCCGATTTGCCTCGCAAACCCGCCGCTTCAGTTCTTCCAGCATAAACAGGCCTCCTTATTTCAGTTTCCAGGCCAGATCATTCCAGAAAAGTTTCTGCTTGAAATTCTCGAAGGTGGTGTCGGCGGCGATATGGACAAACTCAATGTCCATAATTTCGCACCAGTCCTCCATCATCTGCGCGGTGACCTGCGTGGTCAGGACGCTGTGGTGAGCGCCGCCTGCCAGAATCCAGCACTTTACACCGGTGAGAAGATCTGGGGTGGGTTTCCACATGACCCGGGCCACCGGCAGATTGGGCATGGGCAGTGTCGGCTTGATGCACTCGATGTCCTGCACAATCATGCGCATTCGGCCGCCCATATCGACGAGGGAGATGACGCAGCCCCTTCCCGCCGCCCCCTCGAACACCAGACGGGCGGGCGGCTCCTTGCCGCCGATGCCCAGAGGATGGACCTCGATGCGGGGCTTTTCCGCTGCCACGGAGGGGCAGACCTCCAGCATATGAGCGCCCAGGGAAACCTCTTTCCCCGGCTCAAGATCATAGGTGTAGTCCTCCATAAAGGCGCTGCCGCCCTTGAGTCCCTCGGCCATGGCCTTGACGATGGCGGTCATACCGGAGACCTTCCAGTCGCCCTCGGCGCCGTAGCCCATTCCGTCGGCTAGAATGTTCTGGCTGGCAAGCCCGGGCAGCTGCCGCATCCCGTACAGGTCCTGGAAGGAGTTGATAAAGCCCTGGGCTCCTTCCCTCTCCATGATTTTGCGGATGGCCAGCTCCTCTCTCGCCTGATAGCGAACGGAGTCCAGATCATCGGTGGCAAAGTCGTAGCGAGCCCTGTACTCCGCCAGCTTTTCGTCAATCTCGGCCTCGGTGACGGCGTCCATCACTTCCACCAGATGGCCCACGGGCCAGTAGTCCACCTGCCAGCCCAGCTTGATCTCGGATTCCACCTTGTCGCCCTCGGTGACGGCCACGTCCCGCATATTGTCGCCGAAGCGGATCAACCGCAGCTCTTTGGAAAAGGCCGCGCCCACGGCGGCGCGCATCCAATCGCCCAGCTCCTTTTGGACCGGCGCGTCCTCCCAGTACCCGACCACGATTTTCCGGGCCAGCCGCATCCGGGCGCCGATGAAACCGTGTTCCCGGTCGCCGTGGGCGGCCTGGTTCAGGTTCATGAAGTCCATGTCGATCTCCTCGTTGGGGATATGACGGTTATATTGGGTTGCAAAGTGACACCAGGGCTTTTGCAGCAGACCCAGCCCATGAATCCACATTTTGGACGGAGAAAAGGTGTGGCACCAGGTAATAACGCCGGCGCAGCGGTCATCCGCGTTGGCTTCCTTCATGACCCTTGTGCACTCGGATTCGGTTTTGACCGTAACCTTATAGACGACTTTGCAGGGAATTTGTTCAGCGGCGCTGAGCTTCTCCGCCATTTCCTTTGCGCGGGCCCTCACGGTTTCCAGCACCTCCGGGCCATACAGAAACTGAGAACCCACAACAAACCAGAATTCATAATCCTTCAGCATGACAATTTCCTCGATTCTCTTATTTTAAAACGGCAGCGGCCTTTTCAACGGCCAAGCCCGCCTTGAAGCGGCTCAGGTATGCGCTGAAAGCCGCCACGTCCTCAGCTTTCG
The DNA here is from genome assembly GCA_023395775.1 of Bacillota bacterium. GTDB lineage: Bacteria > Bacillota > Clostridia > Oscillospirales > Oscillospiraceae > Oscillibacter. The sequence goes on along the minus strand of JAEWYA010000244.1, from coordinate 9,344 downwards.
GCTGCGTGGTATGCACCTGGGCGTCGCGAAACACGCGATTTTGGAGAAAGTCTTCCAGCGTCTCACCCGTGGAGCGGTCGGCGGAATAGGACGCCAGCAGCGCCATACCGTAAGGCCCGCCCACGGCGGCGGTTTCCATGGTCTGCACCGGCGTGTTGGTTGCGGCAGCCAGGAACTTTGTGCCGACGCCCTCCTGACGGAAAAGACCGCCGTGGCCCATGAGCCGATCCAGCGCGACGTGCTCCTGCGTCAGGAGGTCCATGCCCACTTTCAGTGTAGCCAGCGTGGCGTACAGGCTGGCGCGGCAGAAATTGGCAAGGGTAAAGCGGCTGTCCGCAGCGCGGAGCAGCAGCGGGTGGCCAATCTCCACGCCGGTAATCGGCTCGCCAGCCAGATAGTTGTAGAGCAGCAAGCCGCCGCAGTTCGGTTCTCCCTCCAGTGCCTTCCTGTAAAGAAGGGGATAGAGTGCGTCCGCTCCCCCGGGCGCACCCATTGCCGCTGCAAGCTCGCCCAGCATCCCGACCCATGCGTTCATGTCGTTTGTGCAGTTGTTGCAGTGTACCATGGCGACCGGAGCTCCGGCGGGGGTGGTCACCATGTCGATCTCCGGATAATAGGCGCTCAGCACCTTTTCCAGTACCACCATGGAGAAAACCGACGTTCCGGCGGAGACATTTCCGGTTCGTTTCGCAACGGAATTGGTCGCGGCCATGCCAGTGCCGGCATCGCCCTCCGGCGGGCAGACGGGAATGCCGGGACGCAGAAGCCCCGTGGGGTCCAGCGCTCTGGCGCCCGCTTCGGTCAGGCGGCCAGCGCTGTCGCCGGCCAGCAGCACCTTCGGCAGAATATCCCCCAGCGTCCAGCCGTACCCGCGATTCGCGTTCCGCCGCGTATACTGCGCCAACATCCGTGCGTCATAGTCATTGGTCCCGCTGTCGATGGGGAACATACCGGAGGCATCGCCGATTCCCAACACCTTTTGTCCCGTCAGCTGCCAGTGGACATAGCCCGCCAGCGTTGTCAAATAGGAAAGGCGGGCAACATGCTCCTCTCCGTTGAGAATTGCCTGTTCCACATGGGCAATGCTCCAGCGCTGGGGAATGTTGAACTGAAACAGCTCCGACAGCTCCGCCGCGGCCTGAGCGGTGGAGGTATTCTGCCAGGTGCGGAAGGGCGTGAGCAATTCCCCCGCCTGGTCGAACGGGAGGTAGCCGTGCATCATGGCGGAAAAGCCCATACAGCCAACGGTGGCCAGAGGTACGCCGTACTGCCGCCGCACATTCTCCGCCAGATTCCGGTAGCAGTCCCGCAGGCCGCTCCATACTTCCTCCAGCGAATAGGTCCAGCTGCCGTTTTCATAGGTGCTTTTCCAGTCGTGGCTGCCGGAGGCGACGGGTGAAAAAGTGGCGTCAATTAGAACCGCTTTGATTTTTGTGGAGCCAAGCTCGATTCCAAGCTGCGTTTTGCCGGAAACAATGGCCTCCCGGATCTCTGATTCTTTCATAATGCGGCCCCTTCTCTCATTTGCTGCGGTTTTTGAGGAACGCGAACACACTCTGCAAGATGATGAAGAAGCACAGCAGTGCGGCGGTGGCAATGTTGGCCCAACTGGACAGCAGCTTGCCGTTGGTGGTCACCAGGGTGTTGATGGTACCTGTAATCAGCACGCCGAACAGCGAGCCGATCACATTGCCCACGCCGCCGGTCAGCAGGGTGCCGCCGATGACGGAGGAGGCGATGGCGTCCATTTCAAAGCCGCGGGCCTGCTGCACAGAGCCGGACATGGTGTTCAGGCAGTAGCAGATACCGCCGATGGAGCACAAAAATGACGAGAGGACGTAGGCTTTCATTTTCGTGCGCTTGACATTCAGGCCCATCATGACGGCGGAGCTTTCACTTCCGCCGACAGCGTACAAAGAGCGGCCAAATTTGGTGTACTTCAGCACCAGGAAAATGACGACGACTACCAGCAGCGCGACGATAACGGTGGGGCGGATATAGGGAACCTGAAGTTTTCCCTTGCTGTTGGTATATCCCAGAAATGCAGGCAGATAAATTTTCTGGTTAGCCCAGGCATAGAAGGTTGCATTGGCATCCTGCGTAATGGAAATCTGATCGGTGCAGATCACAGCCGTCATACCGCGGGCAAAGAACATGCCTGCCATCGTGACGATGAAAGGCTGGATTTTCATATAGCCGACCAAATATCCCTGCACCGCGCCAAACACCACTCCGATCAAAAGCACGACGATCAAAAGCGGAATACAGGGCCAGCCCTTTACACCCATGCCGTAGGCCAGAATCATACAATCCATAGCGATCAGGGAACCGACGGAGATGTCGATCCCGCCGGTAAGCATGACGCAGGTCATCCCGCAGGCAACACAAATGAGGCCTGCGTTGGTAATCAGCAGATTCAAAAAGGTCTGCACATGAGAGAAGCCCTTGTCTGCATAGATCATGCAGCCGATGGCATACATGACCACAAACAGGACGATGGTGATCAGCAGCAGCAGAGAATTGCTGTTCATCGTACGTCTGGTTTGGGGGAGACGAACTTCGGTTTTCATTTTGCGGCCATCTCCTTTTTATCTGCGGATTCAGCGGCTCTTGCAGCCAGCTTGCGGGCTGAGCGGGTCTGCAGCCACGCCTTGAAGACGGGAGCCTGCACCACAACGATGATCACGACGATGATGGCCTTGATGACCGGCGCCTGATCCGTGGAAACGCCCATGGCCAGCAGCGTAGTGGTGATGGCCTGAATGGTATAGGCGCCAATGATGGAACCGGCCAGATTGAACTTGCCGCCGCCGAGGGAGTTTCCGCCGAGGGCCACCGCCAGGATGGAGTCCAGCTCATAGTTGAGTCCTATGTTGTTGGAATCGGCGGAATAGATACGAGAGGAAGCCACAATGCCGGCGATTCCGGCGCACAGGCCAGAGATCAGGTAGCACAGAAAACAGATTTTGCTGGAGCTGATTCCGGAAATGCGCGCCGCGCGGCTGTTGATGCCTACGGACTGGATGTAAAGCCCCAGCGCGGTCTTTTTCAGCAGCAGGGAAATTACCGCAATCACAGCGATTGTTACGAAAATAGCGGTTGGAATAGGAATGCCGGGAACAAAGTTTCCCAGGTATTTGTACGGTTCATAGCGGATATAGGTAATCTGATTGTCGCACAGCAGCAAACCGACGGCGCGGGCTGCGGTGAACAAGATCAGCGTGGCCACCATGGGCTGGATTTTCAGCTTGGATACCAGAAGACCGTTGAAAGCGCCGCAGACGCCCCCCAGCAGCACGCCGAACAGCATGCCGACGATCATGGGAACGGCCAGCTCCGTTGTACTGTTGACGCCGTAACCGGCCAGCATCATGCAGCAGCCGCAGGCGGACAGGCTCATGACCGAGCCCACGGAAATATCCGTGCCCGCGGAAACGGCCACCACCAGCGTCTGTCCCACGGCCAGAATGGCTATTTCACTGCCGCGGTTCAGAATATCTACGAGTCGGCCGTACAGTACGCCGTTTTTGATGGCGATGGAGAAGAAGTCCGGGCTTTTGATGACGTTGATCAGCAGCACCAGGATCATGCAAAACAGCGGCAGAAACAGCGTCTTATTGGTCAGTTTTTTCAGGCTGTTCATTTCTTCTCGCCTCCTGCAATCGCGGACATGACGCTTTCCTGAGTCATATCGCCCTCGATTTCCCCAACCTTTTCACCGTCGCGCATAACGCACATCCGTGTACAGGTACGAAGCATTTCTTCAATTTCAGAGGAGATAAACACGACGCTCATGCCCTCGGCGGCAAACTGGAGCACCAGCCTTTGAAATTCGGTTTTGGTTCCGATGTCGATGCCCCGGGTGGGTTCATCCAGAATCAAAAAATCCGGATGGGTACAAAGCCATCGGGCCAGAATGACCTTCTGCTGGTTGCCGCCGGAGAGCTGGTTAAGGGGCGTCTCCCGGGATGCGGTCTTAATTTGTAGCAGATCGATGAGATGATCCGCCATCTCTGCCTGCTTGGCTCGGGGAATCCGTTTGAACATCCCGCTTCTGGCCTGAAGAGCTAAAATAATATTTTCCCTGACGGACAAATCGCCGATACAGCCGTCCGCCTTCCGGTCGTCCGGAAGGAAACCCATGCCGACCTTGATGGAATCAATAGGAGAATTGATTTTCAGCGTTTTTCCCCTCATATGCTCCGTACCGCTCTGGGCCTTGTCGGCGCCGTAAATACACCGAACCATCTCGCTGCGTCCGCTGCCCAGCAGCCCGGTGACGCCAACCACCTCGCCTTTATGTATTTTAAAGTCAAAGGGCTTGATGGTTCCCTTATGGCTGAGATGCTCGGCGTCCACCACGATCTCATCGCTGACGGAAACACATCCCTCCGGCTTAATGGAGGCCAGATCATCGAAGTCCTTGCCCAGCATGGCCGCCACCAGCTTCACTCTGGGAAGTTCCGAAACGGAATACTCTCCCACAAAACGTCCGTTGCGCATGACGGTGATGCGGTCGCAGATTTCATATACCTGTTCCAGAAAGTGCGTGACAAACACAATACTGACGCCGCTGTCACGCAGAGTGCGCATCAGCTTGAACAGCTTGGCGACCTCTTTGTCATCCAGCGAAGACGTAGGTTCATCCAGAATCAAGAGCTTACAGTCCATGTCCACAGCCCGTGCAATCGCGACCATCTGCTGGATGGCGATGGAGCAGTTTTCCAGCGTTGTGGCCACATCCACATGGATCTCCAGATTATCCATGATCTTCTGCGCACGCTGGTCCATCGTCTTCCAATCCACCGTGCGAATCCTGGTCTGGGGTTGTCGTCCGACAAACAGATTTTCCGCTACGCTCAGGTTGGGACAGAGGTTAATTTCCTGATAGACGGTGGCAATGCCGATGTTCTGCGCATCCTGCGTGGAGTGGTTCCATATGTTGCCCTCCACGCCTTCCATGCACACCTCACCGGCATCCCGCTCATAGACGCCGGTCAGACACTTGATAATCGTCGATTTCCCTGCGCCGTTTTCACCCATCAGTGCGTGAACCTCGCCCTTTCGCAGTGTCAGCTGCGCGTGATCCAGAGCTATCACGCCGGGAAAGGTCTTGGTGATATCACGCATTGTTAACAGAACTTGTTCCTCCATGGCTGTTGCTCCCTTTTTATAATCTAAAAAAGGGTGGCTCCAAAATTAGGAGCCACCCTTTCCCTGTCACGTATTAGTAGGCGGCGTCGACAACATCCTGGGTCACATGCACCAGAGGTTCGGTAACTTCCTTACCCGCGTTGTTGGTGTAAGTAATCTCAGTCAGAGCATCCTCGGAGACATACCAAGGCTCTTCCATGTAGGTTTTCTTCTCAACTGTCTGACCGGCTGCCAGTTTGGAAACAATGTCGGCGCAGAAGGGACCCTGCAGGGGGTTGCACTGGAAGTCGGCGTTGATCTTACCGGCCAGCACATCCGTCAAACCGGCGGTGCAGGCGTCGAAGGAGATCAGGATCACGTCGCCGCCCACGCCGTAGCTGATGCCAGCCGCGCTCATAGCATCCTCGGCGCCGAAGGCCTCGTTATCATTCTGGCAGACAACCACGTTGAACTTGCCGGCATAGGACTTGCAGTAGGACTCCATGACCTTCTGGCCGCCCTCCTGCGTGAAGTCGCCGCTCTGAGAGTCGATGATATTCCAGCCGTTTTCATCAGCAAGCTTCTTGAAGCCGTTGGTACGGCCGATCTGGGCGGAGGAACCGGTGGTACCCTCAATAACCAGAACATTCAGCTCGGAGATGCCCTTCAGCTTGGCATAGTCCCTTAACCACGCGCCAGCGGCCAGGCCCTCGTTTGTGAACTCGGAACCGACCCAGGAGATGTACTTGTCGGAGTCGTCAATCGTACGGTCAATGACGATCACAGGGATGCCGGCGTCGTCAGCTTCGGTCAGAACCGTGTCCCAGCCGGTGGAGACAATGGGGTCGATGACAATGTAGTCAACATCCTGCTCGATGAAGTTCCGGACTGCCTCCAGCTGCGCGGCGGAGTCGTTGTCGCAATCCACAAACTGCAGGTCAAAGCCGTTCTCTTTGGAAAACGCCTCCTGCACAGACTTGGTGGAAGCGGTACGCCAGTCGGACTCGTGGCCGACCTGCGCAAAGCCGACGGTAATCAGCTGATCCCCGGAACCGGAAGCGGCTACGCTGCTTGCGCTGCCGCTGCCACTGGCGCTGGCGGCAGGAGTGCTTGGGGTGGAGCCGCAGGCTGCAAGAGAGACTGCCATGACCAGAGAGAGTGCAAGTGCCAAAAACTTCTTCATTGTGAATGCTCCCTTTCATCTTGATATTTTAGTATGCATGCGTGTTTCGGACACGCGGATCCGTAAGTTGGAGGCGCTTAATTTTTATGTAAATAATTAGTTCTATTTTCCCTTGCACCTTTAGTTTGAGTTTAGCACTATTGCACAAATATGTCAATTATAACTACGGGTACGTAAACGATTTTCCGCATATTGTCCAATAACTGCTGTAAATTTTTAGATAAAAAGCAGTGTGGCAGCTTATGAATGCGCTAAATTATTTTCTTAATAATTTGTTAAATTTAGTTGAGAGCATTGCTTTTTTATATAAATTTAGATATAATGCAAATAAGATAGCTTATGTCATATAACATAGATAAAGGAATTGAGGCTATGACTGTTACTGCAAAAGAGATTGCCGAAAAGCTCGGAGTCTCCCCCGCCGCCGTCTCTCTGGCGATGAACGGAAAGCCCGGGGTAAGCGTTGCGACCCGCGAAAAAATTTTGGCCGAGGCTGTTCGCGTGGGATATGCGAAGCAAACCGAATCGTCGCCGACTTGCGCTCAAAATATTCGCTATGTAATTTTTCTGGACGGCGGATCCACTGTGAAGGAAACGTCCTTTTACTCCATTGTCTTGCAGGGCATCGAATCCAAGGCGAAGGCATACGGGTATAACGTGCTGATCAGCTACTTCGATGCAAACGGAGACTGGGATGAACAAATTGCAAGCATCTGCAAGGATGTCGCGGGGTTCATTGTTCTGGCCACAGAAATCGAGGATCGGCATATCCAAAAAGCCATTGAGCACGGTCTCGGAAGGCAGCCGATTCCTGTGGTGTTGGTAGACAATGCCACCAGTATGGTGGATGTGGACTGCGTTGTAACCGACAATCTTGGCGGCGCGTATCACGCGGTTATGTATTTGCTGAATAAAAATCATCCCGATGTGGGATACCTTCGTTCTAAAAGCCGTATCGACTCTTTCGACGAGCGCGAATCCGGCGTTATGAAAGCGCGTCGGAAATTTGGCATCAGCGAGCACACACCGCTGCAGCGCATTCATGTCGGTATTTCTTCCGAAGATGCGTTTTATGATATGGCTAAATGGCTCGACGACGGCGGCAAGCCGCTCTCCGCCTTTTTCGCGGACAACGACATCATCGCGGCCGCCTGTATTCGCGCGTTCAAGTCAAGAGGGTACCGAATACCGGAGGACGTGTCCATTGTCGGATTCGACGATATGCCGGTGTGCACGATGGTTGACCCGCCGCTCACGACCATCCGGGTTATGAAAAGTCTGATGGGAATGACCTCAATGGACCTGTTGTACCAGCGAATTCAGGATGGTACGCACGCATTGTCCGACGAGAGAATCGGCGTGCTGCGCACAACGATTTCGACGCACCTTGTAGAGAGGGAGAGCGCCATCGGCTATCACTCCGAACTATGAAATCAGTAGCAAAGAACAGGCTAAAGATTGTCTCTTTAGCCTGTTCTTTCTAAAATCCTTCAAAAAATGCGCCGCGGGATCTCTCCCGCGGCGCATCAAGGTATTTCTGTATCTTTCTATGGACCGTTGGAGTATCAGCCGGTGAATTCCTGCGTCCAGTAGTTTCCGTCCGCCACATATCCAACGCCGATCTGCGTATAGGAGGCGTTGAGAATGTTGGCCCGGTGACCGGAAGAATTCATCCAGGCGTTCATAACCGCCTCAGGCGTGGCATAGCCCATGGCAATATTTTCACCTGCCGCACGGTAGCTGATCCCGAAGGATTTGAGCATATCAAAGGGGGAACCGTAAGTGGGGCTTTCGTGAGCGAAGTAGTGCTTGTCGTGCATATCCTGGGACTTGACCCGTGCCGCGTTGGACAGCTTCGAGCTGAGTGTCAGAGGCTGTAGGCCATTGGCGGCACGCTGCTCGTTGACAAGCGCTGCAACTTGCTCCTCAAAGCTCTGATTGTCCGCTTTTTGCGTGTTTGAGGAGGTGGAACCGCTCTGATTGGAAGGGGTTGTGGCCGGAGCAGACTGTCCGCTGCCGGAAGGTTTGGTCTGATTGGCTGTGTTCGCATTGCCTCCGGCGGGCGCGGACGTGCCGGTATTGCCGGTCGTGCTCGGCTGCTGTGCGGTTTTATCCGTCCCGTTGGAAGCGGGGACGGAAGCCGCCGTATTCCCGCAGCCCGGTAGGGTAATGCCCATGGAATTCAGATTAATGCCGCATTTTTTCAGGAAACTGTCGATGCACTGCATCAGGGTGTTTCCGGACTGCGAGGCATTGGAACCGGATGCGGTCTGGTTGGCAACCGTATTGCAGCTGCTGGAAGCCGGGGCACATGCCGCAGCGGGGGCAGAGCTGTCCTGAGCGGCGGCTTCGGTTTTTGCCGCAGCTTTTGTCTCCGCTGTCTGCGCGACAGTTTTTGGTTCTGTGACTGCTTTTTCAGAAGGAGCGGACGCCTCTGCGGCAGTGCCTGTGCTGCTATCTGTCTGCTTAGAGGCTGTGGTCGGGCAGGAATTCTTGTCGGCAGCAGCCTGAACGTTCGGTGCACTCTGCTTGTCGGCGGTATCCTGCTTTGCGGTATTCGGGCAGGTCTGACTTGTTCCGGCCGTGTTCGTTTGGGTTTCGGCCAATGCCCCGGTACTGTCGGAGACTTGCCCGGACGGGCAATAGGAATACAGATCTCCCAACAGAGATTTCAGATCCGAACTGGACAGAACATTGGAAGAATCTGAACCGTACGGGCTGGTGAAGCTGCCGGAATCGGACAGACAGTTCGAATTGCCCGCCTTTGAGAGAATGGTGTTCCAGTCCGTGCCGTTTCCAGGGCAGGATGTTCCGTAGGTAAAGCTCTGCGCTGAGGCGCTTACCGTCAGGCCGGCCGCAAGAATCGCTGATGTAAGGACAAAGATGAGTTTGTTTTTTACGTTTTTCATTTTGCCACCTCCGTACAATCATTGTAACTGATTTGTAACTTTTTGCAATCTGTAAATGTTTCCATGGCATCCTCTGTGTGGCAGAGGGGCATAGAGTGAAAAAGCCGGCAGCCGCGGAA
>JAEWYA010000171.1 GCA_023395775.1 Bacillota bacterium | reverse complement strand
TCAGCCGTCCGTTGGCGGAGTGATAGGTCATGGAAACACTGCATCTGGGGCAGGTGGGGACGCTGCCGCACTCGCCGCACACCAGCATCCGGCTGTTGCCCCGGCGGTTTAAAAATAAAATGCTCTGTTCGCCACGGTCCAGATTCTCCCGCAGCTCCCGGCGCAGCGGACCGCTGATAACGCCCGCGTTTCCGGCCTTGATCTCCTGCCGCAGGTCCACCACCATGACCTCCGGCAGACTTTTTTCGTTGTATCGCCTGCGCAGCAGCTCGTGATGGTACTGCCCCTGCTTCGCGCACCACGCGGTTTCCACCGTGGGGGTGGCGGAGCCCAGCACCAGCGCCGCGCCGCACTGAGCGCAGCGGAATTTGGCGATGTCCCGTGTATGATACCGGGGCGCATTTTCGGACAGGTAGCTCCCCTCCTGCTCCTCGTCCATGATGACAAGGCCCAGCTCCCGCACCGGTGCGAACACGGCGGACCGGGTGCCCAGCACCAGCCGGACCTCTCCCCGCCGGATGCGCTTCCACTGGTCATATCGCTCCGTCATGCGCAGGGAGCTGTGGAGCATGGCCACCTGAGAGCCAAAATAGGATGAAAATTTCTCCATCATCTGCGGCGTGAGCACGATTTCCGGCACCAGCACAATCACGGATCTTCCGCGTTTCAAGACCTCCTGCGCCAGACGGATATAGACCTGGGTTTTTCCGCTGCCGGTGACGCCCTGTAAAAGCGCCGCCTCCGGCTTTTCTGTCTCCGTCAGGGCCAGGAGGTGTTCAAACGCGGACTGCTGCTCTCCGTTTAAGACGATGGGCGGGCCTGGCGGAACAGCCTTTGGCTCCGGGACGCGGAGCGTTTCTTCCTCTGAAAACGCCACAATACCGGACTTCTCCAGTCCTTTCAGGGTCTGGGCGGAAGCTCCGGTAAAATAACAGATGTCCTGCACCGAGGCGCGGCCGGTGGCACACAGCAGCATAACCACCTCATAGCGCATCGGCGCTGATTTTTTTCGCGGCTCCACCAGCGCCAGAGCCTCCGCCCCGTCCATGGTCAGCTCCGCCATGCGGCGCGTCTTGTCGCCGATACGCCGGGCGGCGGTGATGTCTGAGGACAAAACGCCCTTTCTGCACAGCGTCCGGAGTACCGGCTCCACGCCGTCGCCGCAGGCGGACTTCAGCTGGGACAGCTCCGCGCTGCCCCCGGCGGCGAAAAGCACATCCAGCACCCGGTCCGCGTCCTTGATCTTTCCGGCCAGCGCTCCGGTGGCGGCGCGATCAAGCCCTTCGGCCGCAGTAAAAGTCTCCCTCATCTGGTACCAGAGTCCGGCGGGCAGGATGGTCTTCACCGCCTCGTACATGGTGCAGAAATACCGTTGACGCATCCACAGCGCCAGGGACACGCCCCAGCTGTCCAGTACCGGTCCGTCGTCCAGAACGGATTCCAGTGCCTTCACGCTTGAGCGCTTCGGCGCGGTTTCCCGCGCCAAAATCACGCCCTCGCAGCTGCGGTTCCCCCTGCCGAAGGGCGCCATCACCCGGACACCCGGCAGCGCCTTTTCAAGCATCGGTTCGGCAATCAGATAATCGTAGGGCTTGTCGATGGAATAAGTCGCCGCGCTGCCGGCCACCTTTGCGATTTCTGCCTGCTCCATCCGTGTCCCTCCCCAGTCGTCGGCTTACAGCTGTACCTCCTGCTGTTCGGTAACGGCGGTATCTTTAATGGTCAGGTCCATGCCCCGGGCGTCCAGCTTGCCGTCCGCCACCTCGCGGATGGCAAGCGTCACCGGCTTGTCGTGCAGGGATTCGCCGGACTCCTCAGCGGCCTCGGAGATCTGCCGCGCCCGGAGGGCCACCACGTTCACAAGCATATAGCGGTTAGGAATGTAGCTATTCAGCTGGCTCATTGCAGGATAAAGCATCATGGTAAATATCTTCCTATCTGCCTTTTTAAGGCTTAAAATAAACAGTCCTGTCCGCAGGAGGTCACCTTCCGTTGATGATCTCCATGCGCTCGCTGGGCTTGCAGTGCTCCGCCGTCAGAATGGCGTCCAACTCCGCCACCGCCGTTTCCACCGTGTCGTTGATGACGAAATAGTCGTAGGTATGGGCCGTCTGAAACTCCACCTTGGCCCGCAGGAGGCGCTTTTCAACTTTTTCCGGGGAGTCGGTTCCCCGCTCCGTCAAGCGCCGCTCCAGCTCCGCCCAGGAGGGCGGGGCGATGAAAATTCGGACGGTCTCCGGCCGCTTGCTGCATACCTGGAGCGCGCCCTGAATCTCTATGTCCAAAATCACGTCCCGTCCGGCATCCATGGCCTCGTCCACATACTTTTTAGGCGTGCCATAGAAGTTGCCGACATACTCCGCATATTCAAGAAACGCGTCCTCCGCGATTCGCTGGCGGAACGCATCTACATCCATGAACCGGTAGTGGACGCCGTCCACCTCGCCGGGGCGCGGGTCCCGGGTTGTGGCGGATACGGAGAAGTACAAATCGGGGCGCTTTTCAAGCAGCGCCTTTAAAACCGTACTCTTTCCTACGCCGGAGGGACCGGAAATGATGAAGGTCTTTCCCTTTTGCATTCTATTCTTCCTCTTCCTTCGCGATTTCAGTCCCCAGCCGCCCCGCCAGTTTTTCCACCGGCAACGCGGAAAGAACCACATGGTCGCTGTCCATGATAAAAATAGAGGCGGTCTTCCGCCCATAGGTGGCGTCGATCAGCATACCCCGCTCCCGGGATTCCTGAACAAGGCGCTTCACCGGCGCGGAATCCGGGCTGACCACCGCCACCAGGCGGTCAGCGGAGATCATACTTCCAAAGCCGATATTGATGAGTTTCACGGCCTCACTCCACGTTCTGGACCTGTTCGCGGATCTTCTCCACCTCCGCCTTCAGGTCCACCACCACCTGGGCGATGGAAACGTCGCAGCACTTGGAGCCAATGGTATTGGATTCCCGATTGACCTCCTGAATCAGGAAGTCCATCTTCCTACCCATAGGCTCGTCAGCCTTCAGCATATCCCGCAGCTGGGCCACGTGACTGCGCAGGCGGACCGTCTCCTCGTCCACAGCCACCTTGTCGCCGTAGATCGCGGCTTCGGTCAAAATCCGCTGGGGATCAATGGAGGTGCTCTGGAGCACCTCTTCCATCCGAGCCGTCAGTTTCTGGCGATACTCCGAAACCGTCTCCGGAGAGCGCTCCTCCACCCGGCTCGTCAGGGCTTCAATGGCTGTAAGGCGGCCGCCGATGTCCGCGGCCAGCTTTTCGCCCTCCACGGCCCGCATAGCGTTGTATGCAGCCAGCGCCTCGTCCAGTACCTTGCAGATATCCGCACCCAGCGTCTCCAGATCCTCTTCCGCCTTGGTCACGCTCAACACGTCCGGGAACCGGGCCAGCGTCTCCGGTGTAATTTTCGGCTCCGTGCCGCAGATCTCCGCCAGCTCCCGCAGCGCCACGGCATAACCCTCCGCAAGACTGCGGTCCACCACCACCTTCGCAGTGTCCGCGCCTGTGGAATCAATGGTGAAAAGGACGTCTACCTTGCCCCGTGAGATGGCCTGCTGCACATGCTTGCGCACCGCGTCCTCCGCAAACACATAAGCTCTTGGCAGCTTTACCGCACAGTCCAGATACCGGTTGTTGACGGACCGGCCCTCCACGGTGATGTCCCGCTTTTCAAGAGTTTGTCTGGCCCGGCCATAGCCGGTCATACTTTTAATCAACTTCGTTTCCTCCCAACAAAAGTCTCCGCCTCACAGGCAGCGGAATCCAGCCCCGCACCCATTGCACAGAAGCAATGTGCAGCAAAGCTGCTGGCACAGGCTGCTGTCTCCGCAAAGCTCCGTCCCAAAGCTGCCATGCGGACTGTAGGCCGCGCGGCCGGCGCCTTCCATAAAGTCCAGCGCCTGCCGATACTCTCGGTTGCCCGGATCCATCTGCACGGCGGCCTCATAGTACCGCTTCGCCTCGTCCAGCCAGCCCCGGCGGTAGCTTACAGCGCCCTTGAGGAAGTTCCACTCCGCGTTGTGGTCGGAGTAATTCGACAGCAGCGCCTCCGCCCGGCTCAGATCGCCGGCGTTGATGGACATACGCGCCTGCTGCAAAACAGAGCTTCCGGACTGCTGCGCAGCTCCGCCGCCACCGTAGCCGTACCCATAGCCGCCGCTGTATCCACCGTAGCTTGCAGTGCTGCGGCTTCCGCCGCCCCGACTGCTGCCCCGCAGCTTGTTGACCTCCTCATAGGCGGCGTTGATCTCCTTCATCTTCTCCTGCGCCAAATCCGCCAGAGGATTGTCGTGGTAGTTGTCGGGATGGTACTTCCGCGCCAGCTCCAGATATGCTTTTTTCACCTCCGCGTCCGTTGCGGATTCGGGAACGCCGAGTACCTTATAGGGATCGTTCATGTGGTCTCCTCAACATTTCTATCTTTCTTTTGCACCGGACGTCTGGCCCGGTACGTGCCGGAAAGCACTGCTTTTCCAATCTGAAACAGCCCCGCGTAGACGGTGTGTTCCAAAATGCTGGTCCAGCACCCGAAGTCCCACAGCTCGTAGGCCGTGGCAAGTAAGCGGATCGAGTGGTCGACGGTCTGGGTGAAGGACGCACGACTCTCCTCCGTCCATACGCCGTCCGTTAGGCCATACCGATAGATGAGCGGATTGTAGTTCCCGGCGGCGGCGTCTTCCTTCATATCGTCCGCCGCATCTATCAGATAGACCCAGCGGCCAAGATGGTACAGCATCTGATGGAGAATGCGGCGCAGGTTGCCATCCTCGGCCTCATCTGCGGCTGCAGCCAGAATCTGGGCAAAGGCGTCCGCAGGCTCGTCCAGCGATGGGGATTTGGACTGTTCCAGCTCCGTGAGACGTTTGAGC
>JAEWYA010000133.1 GCA_023395775.1 Bacillota bacterium | reverse complement strand
CATGGAACCGGTGGTCTGCGCCCCGTCCGACCCCGCCGCTCTGACGCAGGACGACCTTCCCATCGTCCTAGAACAGTATGAGCTGCTGGCAAAAGAGATGCTGGAGCGGAAACAGGCCGGGCATCCTTATACATTCTATCACTATATGATCGATCTCACAAGCGGCCCCTGCATTTACAAGCGCATCTCCGGCTGCGGCTCCGGAACGGAGTATATGGCCGTGACCCCTTGGGGGGACCTGTACCCCTGCCATCAGTTCGTGGGAGAGGAGCGGTTCCGGCTGGGAGATATCTGGAACGGCGTGGACAACACCGCCGTGCAGGAGGAGTTCCGCTGCTGCAACGCGTATTCCCGCCCCGAATGCGAGGACTGCTGGGCAAAGCTGTACTGCTCCGGCGGCTGCGCCGCCAACGCCTATCACGCCACCGGCTCTATCCGGGGCACATACGCCTACGGCTGCGAGCTGTTCCGCAAGCGGATGGAGTGCGCCATCATGATTCAGGTGGCGGAAGAGCTGGGTAAGTAACCAGAGAGCAGGGAGGTGCAGACCATGGAAACCCCCATCGCGAATTTTGTAAACGCCTACCGGCAAAGCGGTATCTCCAGACTGCACATGCCCGGCCATAAGGGCCGGGGGCCTCTGGGGTGCGAGAGTTTGGACATCACGGAGATCGCCGAGGCGGATGCGCTGTATCAGGCGGACGGCATCATCGCCCGCAGCGAGAGCAGCGCCGCGGCCCTGTTTGGCACAGCCGCCACCTTTTACTCCACGGAGGGCTCCTCTCAGTGCATCCGAGCCATGCTGTATCTGGCCGTGCTCCATGCTGCCCCAAGCGATGGACGCCCATTGATCGTGGCCGCCCGGAACGCCCATCAGTCATTTGTGCTGGCGGCGGCCCTGCTGGACGCGGAGATCGTCTGGCTGTGGCCGGAGGAGTCCCCGTTCTCCCTGTGCCGGTGCCATGTGTCAAGCGGGCAGTTGGAACGGGTTCTCGGAGCCTTGCCCCGGCCGCCCGCGGCGGTGTATGTCACCGCGCCGGACTATCTGGGGAGCGGGCTGGATATCGCGGCGCTGGCGGCGACCGCCCATCGGTTCGGAGTTCCCCTTCTGGTGGACGGCGCTCACGGCGCCTACCTCAAATTTCTGCTCGGCGGCGCCCATCCCATCAATCTGGGAGCCGACCTTTGCTGTGACTCCGCCCATAAGACGCTGCCGGTGCTCACCGGCGGAGCCTACCTCCACGTGGGGCCGACGGCCTCGGCGGACTTTACTGAAAACGGAAAGCGGGCTCTGGCGCTGTTCGGCTCCACCAGCCCCTCCTACCTGATTTTGCAGTCCCTGGATATTGCGAACCGCCGCTTGGCGGAGGACTATCCCCGGCGGCTGGCATCCTGTGCGGCGCGGCTGGAGACTCTTAGGGCCAATCTGCGGGGCGATGGATGGCGTGTTGCCCAAACCGATCCCCTGAAGCTGACGCTCTCCGCCGCGGAGAGCGGCTGGGACGGCAGAGATATGGCCGCCTTGCTGCGCCGCGGCGGCGTGGAGTGCGAGTACGCCGACCCGGATTTTGTGGTGCTGATGGCCACGCCGGAAAACGCAGAGCGGGATTTCGTGCGGATTCGGTCCGCCCTGGGGCGCAACCCCCGGCAGGGTCCGCTCTGCCGTCCGGCTCCATGCCTTTCTCCGCCGGAGACGGTCTGCTCCCCCCGGGAGGCGATCTTCTCCCCCAGCGAATCTGTGCCCGCCGCCCGGGCAGTGGGCCGGATTCTGGCCGCACCCACGGTGGGCTGTCCCCCCGCGGTACCCGTGGTGGTGGGCGGCGAACGCATTGCCCCGGACGCAGCCGAGGTGTTTGACTACTACGGGATTTCCTCCGTTCAGGTCATCCGAGACCGCTGAAGCAAAACCGCTTAATCGTCCTGCTGACGTTTGCGGGGACATTATACAGAAGTTCCGGAAATTATATAGCGGCTAGAAGCTCGGCGGCTGTGCAAACTTTCTTAGGTACCGCATTTTCTTCCTTATGCAGTTTTAAAAGTGATTCATATATTTGTTCCGCCGAGTTCACTTTATGAGTTGTATGCATTTTCTTCGCCATTTCAAGTCTTTTTTTGTCGTCCTGCAAAAGTGAAATACATATTTCAGAGATGCCTTTGATGGACCCTGCACTTTGCGCCATCCCACGATCTATAAAATAGTGCAGGTTATGATCTTCACATCCTGCCACAGCATTGATAAAAACCATCGGAAGCTCCTTTAGATACGCCTCCGTTACGCTGATGCCGCCAGGCTTGGTGAGAAACAAGTCCGCACTGTCCATCAGAAGGGAAATGTTTTGCACAAATCCATCAATTCGAATATGAGCATTGTCATGCGCTCTCTTTAAAATTCGATACAATCTCTGATTGGTTCCGCAGATAACCGTTAAAACGACATCTTCTGGTAAAGTAGCTGCAAATTCTGAAACCAGTTTTCTTATGGGGCCGCATCCCATGCTTCCGCACATCATCAGCAGGTGCTTTTGGTTGCATGAGATATTCAGCAGCCGTTTGGCATTTTCCTTAGGCGTGCGCACAAGAAAATCTTTCCGTACAGGGATCCCGTCGGAAACAATCTTACTTTTGGGAATTCCCTGCCGGGTAAACTCGCTGGCCAAGCTGCCGTCAGGAATAAAGTATACATCCATATCACTGTTGGAAACCATGGGACTGCAAGTATAATCCGTTGCAATCAAGCACGCAGGGATTGGTTTGGCAAGCAGGTCCTGAGTCCTGGTGACAAGGAGAGAAGAAATCATGTGCGTGCAAACCACCATGTCATATTGATTCTGCTCCAAGAAGTGCTGCAGCTTTTTTGCTCCGCGCGTGACATATCGGTTTAAGATACTTCCGGAATCGAAGAGTGCCGGATGCTTCTCGGCATAGCGGTAAGAAATGTCAAAGAGCTTTGGAAAATATCGGTAGATTCTTACAAACTGCCTACAAAAGGAGGCCGATCTTCTTTTTGACCAGAAGAGAAGAGCATCCTTTTGCTCGCAAATTTGGTGGTGACTTTCCAGGACCTCTTTGATTGCGGCGGCCGTGGAATTATGTCCTTCGCCTGTGTTACAGCTGAGAACCAAAATTTTCATAGAAGTATCGGACATTGGGAGAAGCATGTCCCTCCTTAACTTTGAGTTTGAAATAGAGCTTGCATAAAGGTGGCTGATTATACCGCTGAATCAAGATAAACGGAACATTTCCAATGGCCCAAAGCAAAAAAAGAAGAATCCGCATAATGCGGCCAGGTGACAGCGCATAAACGACAATTTTCTCATAGTAATTCATTAGCGCCCGATGGAAATCTTAGGCATCGGTTTCCGATACGAAGGACCAGCAGTCCAGCTGAATCTCCAATTGCCCTTTTTCCTACTAAAAAATATAACCATCCTTGTGGGCTTTGTCAACTGACCGCTGGACCTTTTAGCCTTTGCGCCGTTTCATGCACGGGACCCGGCTTGGATAACTAAGAAAAAGCTTCGACAAAAAGCAATCGAAAAAATGGAAAGGGGCGGCGGCTTAAACCGCTGCCCTTTTCGTTTTATAAACGCGCAGTTCTTCGGGCCAGCCACTGGCCCTTTGTCAGGCGGGTGATGTGCTCTGTCCGAATGTCGCCCATGAGAGGCCAGGGGACGTCCGGTACGGTGTGGTGATAGGTAAAGCCGCATTTGGCCTGCGTCCGTTTGAATTTTTCATTTCCGTCGAAATACCCGCACCAGAGGTTTTCCAGGCCAAGGTCCTCAAAGGCGTGGCGAATCAGCTCTTCGGCGGCCTCGGGAATCAAACCCCGGCCCCAGTAGGGTACGCCTATCCAATATCCGATCTCCCCTTCTTTTTCCCGCAGTGGCAGGTTGCTGGCCGCGCCCCGCAGCAGCCCGATGCTGCCCACGGCCCGGTCATTCTCGCTTTTCAGGGTCACGGCGTAGGTCTCCTCCGCCGAGAGGACGCTCCGGATGATCTGGCGGCTGTATTCCACGCTGGAGTGCGGAGGCCAGCCCGCGATGGGTCCCACCCGAGGATCTCTGGCATATGCATATAAACTCTCTGCGTCGGATTCCCGCCACGGACGCAGAATCAGACGCATGGTTACCAGCTGCATTGCGCGGCCCCTCTCTGATTGTTACTGTTTTGAAAGAGTCTCTGCCTGCTGATAATAGTCCACAATGATATTCGCTGCGGACTCAATGCCAATTACGCTGGAGAGAATCAGATCAAAGTTTCTCCGATCACCCCACTTCTCACCGGTAAAATGGAGGTAGTAATTGGCGCGATTTTTGTCGGTCTTGGTAATCAGGGCTTCCGCCCCTTTTTGATCCAGGCTGTGCCGTTCCATGACCCGCTGGATACGGGAGCGCATGGGCGCCTGAATAAAAACGTTTATATGGCTGTGTGTCTCCTGAAGCACATAGTCCGCGCAGCGGCCCACGATCACCGCGCCGCCTTTTTTCGCAATGTCCCGGATGACCTCGGACTGAGATAAAAACAGCTGGTCTGCGGGAGGCAATACATTCACGCTGTTCGACCGCATTCCCATGGAGAAGTTGGCTCCGGAAAAGGAGTAGAGAAAGCTGCTGACAGACTGCTCGTCGAGGCTGGCGATATATTCCGGGCTGAGACCGGATTTCTCTGCGGCCAGTATGATCAGCTCCTTATCGTAGTAGGGAATCCCAAGCTTCTGAGCAACCAGCTTGCCGATCTCCCGACCTCCGCTCCCAAACTCCCGACCAATGTTCATCACAATTTTATGTTCCATATTTTTGCTCCTTCCAACAGGGAATCAGTGGTTTCAACGACGATGCTTCCGCTTTTACGTCTCTATTTTATCACGGGTTCCGGGGAAAAAGCAATCGTCTTCGCCATAAGACATGGAAAAAGCCGGTATACCCTCCGCCGACGGAGCAATGGTGAACATCTGCCAGAACCAAAAAAGCTCCGTCTCTGAAAGGTAGAAGTGATCCGGGTTGAAATTCCGGCGCAGGAGCCGCCGCCAGCCCTCGTAGTACCGGGCTGCTCCCGCCCGCTCCTGCCGTTCAATCTCCGTTTCCGACCGACGCAGCAGCGTTTTGCGCCAGGGGGACTTTCGCGGAAAGCATGCGGAAAGGGGAACCGGATAGCCGGTGAGCAGGTCCCAGCTATCCCCGCGCCGCCGCCGCTCCGTGTGTCCGCCGCAGGTTTCGGCGGACTCTGTGTATAGACTCAGAATCCCCCCGCCGTTGCATGTGACGTGATAAGAGAGCCGGGCGGAGTCCTGGGGTAAGGGCGCGCTGGTCTCCAACGCCAGTCGGTACGCCTCTGCCGACTGGGGAAAGAGCCAGCGTTCACAGTACCGGAGATAGGATCGGGCATAGAGCTGATAATACCGGTCTAGCCGCCGGATGGCCTGCCCGCTCTCGCCCACAGGCCGGGGAAGGGACAGCTCCGCGGTGAGCACGGGGATACCGTCCGCCGTCCATTCCCGCCGGGCGACAAATGGTTCCAGCTTTAACTGATCGCACATGGCAGCCTCCTTCACAGGTCCGAGGGGCCGACGGAATTTTTCCGCCGGCCCAACTGTTCTTGCTCCAGATTATGCCGCGCCCCAACGGACGGTGACGGCGCACCCGCGCCGGAGCCGGACGGAAGCAATCGCGGGAGCTGCCTGAAAAGGTGGAAAAAAATAGTGCGGACCTCTTTACTTTCACGCTGTAAAATAGTAAAATTCAACTGAAATAAGGCGGGATGCCGCGTATTGCTGGAAAGGAGCTTGAAATGGTCAAAATCGGAAAAAAGGAAAAGAACGGAGACCTCTACAAGGCAATTTTGCTGTTGAAGGACGAGGAGGAGTGCTATAATTTTTTCCAGGACCTGTGCACGGTCTCGGAGCTGCGGGCCATGGAACAGCGCTTCGAGGTGGCCACGCTGCTGCACAAGGAAATGATCTATAACGACATTCTCCAGCGCACCGGCGCGTCGAGCGCCACCATCAGCCGGGTGAACCGTTCCCTGAGCTATGGCGTGGGCGGCTATGACAAGGTCTTTGAGCGCATGGAGGAGAAATGAGCAGCTATCAGTCTCTGGCGGGGCCCTATGACCGACTGACCGCCGACGTGGGCTATCAGAGGAGGGCGGCGTTTCTGCACCGCCTGCTTCAAAAGGAACGGCGGAGTGTGGAAACGGTGCTGGATCTGGGCTGCGGCACCGGTACCATCACCTGCCTTCTGGCGGCCATGGGCTACCGGATGACCGGTGTGGACCTGTCGGAGGAAATGCTGACGGAGGCCGCGCGGAAGGCGGAGATCCTGCCGGAAGCACAGCGGCCGCTGCTGCTGCATCAGTCCATGTCCCGCCTTCGGCTTATAGAGCCGGTGGACGCCGCCGTGTCCACCCTGGATGCGCTGAACTACCTGACGGGAGAGAGAGCCCTGCAAGAGACGTTTAATCGCGTTTACAGGTGGCTGCGTCCCGGCGGGCCGTTTGTGTTCGATGTGAATACCCCCTATAAGCTGCGGCGGATGGACGGAGAGCTGTATATCGACGAGACGGATGAGGCATACTGCGTCTGGCGGACAAGCTTTTCAGAAAAAAGCAGGGTCTGCACCTATGGGG
>JAEWYA010000047.1 GCA_023395775.1 Bacillota bacterium | reverse complement strand
GATCATGGGAGTTTTAAAGTTCGTGTTGGCAGTCAGCCCCATTGCGTTTGTGCTGGTGGGGATTCTGGCGTTCAAGAAACCGGCGATGAAAGTCGCGCCGCTGGCGCTGCTGTGGACGTTGGCGCTGGCCTTTACTTATTTCAACGTTACCGGTCTTGGCTTCAAGGAAAACGTCGCGGCCTACGACGCTCTGCTCTGGAAGGGCATCAAGGAGGGCGGAAAAATCGTCGCAATGGTCTTCGGAGCCTTCGTCATTCTGAATACGCTGAAGAAAACCGGAGCAATCGAGGACGTGAAAAACACCGTGGCCCGCATCTCCGGCAGCGATCGCCGGGTGCAGCTGATCGTGGTGGGTCTGATGGTCCCCATCTTTCTGGAGGGCGCCGCCGGCGCCGGCGCTCCCGCCGCCATCGCGGCTCCGTTCCTTGTGGCACTAGGTTTTGATCCGGTGATTGCCATTGCGGTAGCGCTGCTGGGCGACGCGACCCCCTGCTCCTGGGGCGGCGCGGGACTGACTACCATTTCCGGCGGCGCGGCCCTGGTGGACGCGGGAGTTTCCACCGCGGCGCTGAATTCTGCCATGGTTGGCCGCATTCACATGTTCGGTGTGATGGTCATTCCCTTCATCATGGTGGCGATTGCTTTCGGCCGCAAGGGCTTCAAAAACATCGTCCCCTACCTCTGCTATGCGGGCGTTACCACGGGCGCAACCATGTTCTTCCTCAGCAATTTTATCGGCCCCGAGGTCACCTCAATGGGTACCGGCATTATCTCTATCCTCTTTTCCGTGGCTTACGTGAAGCTGGTTCCCATCAAGACTCCGGAGGAATTCCTCTACAAGACTCCAGAAAAGGTGGAGCGGAAGTACAGCGCCTGGCGTGCCATGTCCCCCTATATCTATATGCTGATCCTGCTCCCCGCCGTGCGGTACGGCGTGCCTGCTTTTGTTAAAAACGGCTTTGCGCTGATGTGTACCTTCGGCTATATTGTCTGGGTGGACGCGGTGATCTTCCTGTGCGCCGTGCTGGGCGCTATCACCCTGGGCATGCGGGCCGAGGACTTCAGCGGCACGTTCGCCGGCGTCATCGGCGGCGGCTCCGTCACCGTGGTCCGCCAGAGCAAGGACGGCAAGGCTCCTGTCTATGAGCAGATCAGCGCTGCTCAGGCGCGGGCCATGGAGGGCCGCACTTTCTTCTCCGACGCCTCCGCCTGCGTGAAAAATTTTCCCGGGGCGGTGGGAAAGGCTTTGCGCCGCAGCGAGTTCGGCTCTGTCTGCAAGAGCACGATCGGTTCTGTCTGCCCTGTTTTGGTAACCATGGGCAGTCTGCTGGTTCTGGCCTATATTATGCAGTCTAAGACCACCGGCATGATGAACCTCATCGCCGGCGATATCTCCAGCCTGGCCGGCATGTTCTACCCCGCCGCGGCTGTGTTTATCGGTACCATGGGCGCCTTCATCACCGGAACGGGCCTCGGCTCCAACATCATGTTTGCGGGGATGCACACGCAGGCGGCCGCGTCCCTGGGGATGAACCCCATCACCGTATTCGCGGGACAAAACGCCGGCGCGTCTTTGGGCAACCTGATCTGCCCCAACAATACCGTGGCGGCCTGCGCCACCGTCGGACAGGTGGGCAACGAGTCCAAGGTCATGCGCAAGACCCTTCCCGCCTGGGGTATTATACTGACTCTGTACATGGCGCTCGCCATGGTATATACTCTGGTGGTGTTTCCCGGTTTCGGAATGTAAGCGCGAAAACCAAAAATGCAATCGACTGGGAGAGGGGGAGCAATCCCCCTTTCCCAGTGAATAAAATCAGGAGGAACGTATAGATGAAAACGAGAAAAGTCGGTGTGATTGGTTTGGGTCATGTGGGCGCCCACGTGATGTATTCGCTGGCGGTGCAGGGCATCGCGGACGAAATTGTCTTGGTGGACCAGAATGAGGCAAAGGTCAAAAGTGAATGTCAGGATCTGTTTGACGCCGTGGCTTATCTGCCTCATCGGGTCAAGGTCAGCGTGGGCGATTTCCCGGATCTGGGAGACTGCGACGTGATCGTCAACTCCACCGGTAAGATCGACCTGCTCCGGGGCAATCACAACCGGGTCACGGAGATGGATTTTACCATCCCCGCCGTTCGCAGCTATGTGGAAAAGATCAAGGCCAGTGGTTTTAACGGGGTGCTGGTCAACATCACCAACCCCTGCGACATCGTGACGCGGGAGCTGGCGCTGGGACTGGGTCTACCCAAGGGCCGCGTTTTCGGTACCGGCACGGGGCTGGACACCGCCCGCCTCATCTCCACGCTGGCACGCCAGACCGGCATCGACCACAAATCCATCACCGCCTATATGCTGGGTGAGCACGGCAACGCGCAGATCGCCGCATGGTCCGCCGTGTCCTTCCGGGGCCGCAGCCTGGACGACTGGGCCAAAACCGGCGATTCCCGCTTCCAGTTTGACCGGGAGGCCCTCCAGAAGGAGTCGATCGGCGCGGGCTGGGCGACATTTTCCGGAAAGTTCTGCACGGAGTACGCCATCGCCACCACCGCTGCCCGTATGGTCCACATTGTTCTGCACGACGAGAAGCAGATCATGCCCGCCAGCGCGGAGCTCTGCGGCGAGTACGGCGAGTCCGGCCTCTATGTGGGCGTCCCCTGCGTCATCGGAAAGGATGGCGTGGAGGAAGTGGTGGAGCTGCCGCTGAGCGTCGAAGAAAAAGCCGCGTTCCACAACTGCTGCGAGGAAGTGCGGCACAACATGGAGCACCTGAAGGAGATCTGATTTTATTCCAAAAAGAAGGGCCCACGGATAACTTTGTGTTATCCGCGGGCTCTTTTATACAATGTGGAATCAGATAAGCGTATCCAGAATGGACTTGAAGTCCGCGATGATATCCTCCGGGTCCTCCAGGCCCACGCTGATGCGGACCAGCCCTTCGCTGATGCCGGAGGCTTTTAATTCCTCGGGAGTGTAGGTGGAGTGAGTCATGGAGGCAGGATGCTCCACCAGCGTCTCGGCGTCGCCCAGGGACACGGCGATGGTACAAAGCTCCAGCTTGTTCAGCGCGGCGGCTGTGGCGGCGCGGTCGGATTTCAGTTCAATGG
>JAEWYA010000037.1 GCA_023395775.1 Bacillota bacterium | reverse complement strand
GTTTAAATAGAATAACGAACTGCACAAACAAAGATTGCGTTGACCTAAAAATTATTGTATAATGATAGAAAAGGACGACCTTTCTGAAATGAATGAGAGGGGACCCGAAAAAGACCGTGGGACCGGGGCCGGGCACGGAGTTTGAGGAGGATTACACGATGGCGACATTTACCGTGAACGGCAACGCTGTGACCGTGGAGAAAAACCAAAAACTCATCCGCTTCCTGCGGGATGAACTGCGGTTGACTTCCGTGAAGGACGGGTGCAGCGAGGGAGCCTGCGGCACCTGCACGGTGCTGATCGACGGAAAGCCCACGAAGGCCTGCATCCCCCAGACCGACAAGCTGGAGGGAAAGTCCGTTTTGACGGTGGAGGGCCTGAGCGATTTTGAGAAGGACGTGTTTACCTATGCGTTCGGCAAGGCGGGGGCCGTGCAGTGCGGGTTTTGTATACCGGGCATGGTGATCTCCGCAAAGGCGCTGCTGGATGTGAACCGGAATCCCACCAGAGAAGAGGCGGCGTTCGCCATCCGCAACAACATCTGCCGCTGTACCGGGTACGTAAAGATCATCGACGCTATTTTGCTGGCGGCGGAGGTGTTCCGCGACGGAAAAATTCCGGAGCTGCCGCAGGATTGGAGTCTGGGCGCGCGGGTCCCGCGGGTGGACGTACGGGAAAAGGTCACTGGTGCGGGGCAGTATCCGGACGATGTCTATCTGGACGGAATGATTTACGCCAGCGCGGTGCGCAGCGCTTATCCCCGGGCTCGGGTGCTGGCCATCCACACGGAGGAGGCGAAAGCCCTGCCGGGTGTTGTGGGCGTGTTTACGGCCGCGGATGTCCCGGGACAGAACAAGGTGGGGCACCTGATGAAGGACTGGGACACCATGATCGCGGTGGGGGAGATCACGCATTATTTGGGTGACGCCATCTGTATTGTAGCCGCTGAGACGAAGGAGCTCTTGGAGCAGGCGAAGGCCCTCGTGAAGGTGGACTACGAGGAACTGCCCATGGTCCGCAGCCCAAAGGAGGCCATGCTGCCGGATGCGCCGCTGGTCCACAGGGCGGGAAATCTTTTGGCCCACAAGCATATCCAGCGGGGCAATCCAGCGGAGGCCATTGCGAGATCGAAATATGTGCTGACGCAGCACTTTTCCACACCCTGGACAGAGCACGCGTTTTTGGAGCCGGAGTGCGCCGTGGCGTTCCCGGAGGGGGACGGCGTGATGATTTGGTCCACGGACCAGGGGGCATATGACACGCAGCACGAGACCATGGGGATGCTGGGCCTGCCCGCTGAAAAGGTGAAGGTCAAAAACCTGCTGGTGGGCGGCGGCTTCGGCGGCAAGGAGGACGTGACCGTGCAGCATCTGGCGGCGCTGGTGGCGTATCTCACAAAGCGTCCGGTCAAGGCAAAGCTCAGCCGAGCGGAGAGCATCCTCATCCACCCCAAGCGGCATCCCATGGAGATGGAGTTTTCCATGGGCTGCGATGAAAACGGCATCATTCAGGGCGTGGCCGCGGAGGTCATTGCGGATACCGGAGCCTATGCGTCTTTGGGAGGGCCGGTGCTGGAACGGGCCTGTACCCACGCGGCAGGGCCGTACAACTATCAGAATTTTGAGATCGACGGGTGGGCGTATTACACCAACAATCCCCCCGCCGGGGCGTTTCGGGGCTTCGGAGTCACGCAGACCTGCTTTTGCGTGGAAAGCCTTTTGAACCAGATGGCGGATAAGGTGGGAATCACCCCCTGGGAGATCCGCTGGCGCAATGCCATCCGACCGGGACAGGAACTGCCCAACGGCCAGATCGTGGACGCGTCCACGGGGCTTGCGGAGACGCTGGAGGCGGTGAAGCCCTATTACGACGCCGCAAAATATGTGGGCATCGGCTGCGCCATGAAGAACGCGGGCGTGGGCGTTGGCATCCCCGATACCGGCCGGGCGCGGCTGGTCGTTGAGGGCGGAAAGCTCCATATCTTCGCCGGAGCATCCTGCATCGGGCAGGGACTGGGAACGGTTTTGACCCAGATGGTCTGCGACCGGACGGGATTAAAGCGGGAAGACGTGATTTACGAGCGATCCAATACATATCTGGCGCCGGACTCGGGGACTACCTCCGGGTCCCGGCAGACGCTGGTGACGGGCGAGGCCTGCCGCAGGGCATGTGAAAAGCTGAACGGGGCGATGGACGGAAAAACCCTGGCCGATTTGGAAGGGCAGGAGTTTTACGGGGAGTATCTGGCGAAGACCGACCCGCTGGGAGCGGATGTACCCAACCCAGTGAGCCACGTAGCCTACGGCTATGCGACCCAGATCTGCATCCTGAACGACGAGGGGAAGATCGAAAAGATCGTGGCGGCCCACGATGTGGGGAAAGCCGTGAATCCAACCTCCGTAGAGGGACAGATCGAGGGCGGCGTGGTCATGTCCATGGGCTTCGCGCTGACGGAGCGCTATCCTCTGCAAGACTGCAAGCCCCTTGCCAAGTACGGCACTCTGGGGCTGTTCCGGGCAAACGAGGTTCCGGAGGTGAAGGCGCTGATTGTGGAAAAGCCGGGCCTCAGCGTGGCCTGCGGGGCCATCGGTATCGGGGAGATCACTTCTATCCCAACCGCCCCCGCTATCGCGGACGCCTATTTCCGCTATGACGGAAATTTCCGCGCGAGCCTGCCGCTGGAGAACACGCCTTACAGCAAAAAATAAGGCGGTCTCCCGCAGGGAAGGCCGGGATTATCCGACCAGAGATCGGCTCAGCGTATACCCCAGCCAGACGCCCAGAAGACACCCTGCGAGGCTGAGGAGAATGTACAGCGCGGCCAGCCCCCGCTCTCCGGCGGAGAGAAGTTGCATGGCCTCCAGCGAAAAGGTGGAGAAGGTAGTAAAGCCGCCGCATACCCCGGTTTTCCAAAAGAGAAGAGACCGGGGGCCGATCTGGCGCTGGGCGGCGAAGCCAGTGAGAAAGCCGATGACCGCCGCACCCAGCAGATTGATGAAAAGCGTCAGGATGGGGAAACTCCCACGCCACGGGAGAAGTCCGATGCCATACCGGGCGGCGGCCCCCAATCCGCCGCCCAGACCTACAACCAGAAAATTCACCGTTAATTTTCCCCCTTCAAGGTGTGCTCCGCCTCGCTCAGCGCCTGCGGCGTATCCACGTCCCAGAGCTCTTCGGCCGGAACCTCCAAAAGCCGCAGGGCGTCCTCGTGCCGGCGGGCGACCGCCGCGCCGCCAATATCTCCGGTGAGAGCCATCAGTTCGGGAAAGAACTTCTCGGGGAAAATGCACGGGTTGCCCCGAACGCCGCCGTGGGCAAGGGCCGCGATCTGCTCCGGCTGCTGATGCCAGAAGTCGGCCAGTGCAGCCACGGATTCCTTCCGCAGAAGCGGCTGATCCGAAACCTGAAAGCAGACGGCGGGGCGGTCCCGCAGCGCCGTGAGCCCCAGGTGGACGGAGCGGCTCAGCCCCAGCTCCGGCTTGTCGTTGAGGATGGCGGCGAAATGAAACTCGCCCGCCAGCTTCATAACCTCGGGGTACTGCGTGACTACCACGACGGAGGAAAAACACTCCGTGGGAACGGTCTCCAAAGCCCGCAGGATCAGCGACCGGCCACCCAGCGCCGCCGTCAGCTTGTTTGCGCCGAAGCGTTTTCCCATTCCGGCGGCCAGAACCACACAACCCGGTTTCTCCATTTTGAAACCCCCAAATTTCGTTTTATTTTTCATAGTATATCCGCTTTTTCCGCGTCAAGTCAAGCGCGCGGGGAAGTTCAGTTAAAAAGGAGGCCAGACCATGAGCAAAAGCGTCGGCAAAAGCGTCGTACGCGTGGACGCATACGAGAAGGCCACGGGCCGGGCAAAGTACATGGACGATCTTTGTGACAGCGGAGCGCTGATCGCAAAGGTCAAGCACAGCACCATCGCCCACGGATATGTGAAATCCGTTGATACCAGCGAGGCGGAGACCGTGCCCGGAGTGGTGAAAATCCTCACCTGTTTTGACGCGCCGGACCGTCCCTTCCCCACGGCTGGGCATCCCTGGTCCATGGACCCGGCGCATCAGGATGTGGCGGATCGGATGCTGCTGAACCGCCACGTGCGGTACTACGGCGACGAAGTCGCCGCGGTGGTGGCGGAGAACGAGGTGGCCGCCATGCAGGCCGTCCGGGCGCTGAAAGTGGAATATGAGGAGCTGCCCTTTGTGCTGGACGTGCAGGAGGCGATGGAACCGGACGCTCCGCAGCTTCACGAGAAGTATCCCGGTAATGTGCTGGCCCACACCGATATTCGCAGGGGCGACTATCAAACCGCCATTCAGGAGCCGGACCTCATCCGGGTGGAGGGCTGGTATGACACGCCCACGGTTCAGCACTGCCACATTGAAAATCACGGCTGCTTTGCCTATGAAGAGGCGGGCCGTGTGGTGGTGGTTTCCTCCACTCAGATCCCGCATATTGTCCGCCGCGTGGTGGGTCAGGCACTGGGAATTCCCTGGGGTCAGGTGCGGCTCATCAAGCCCTATATCGGCGGGGGCTTCGGCAACAAGCAGGACGCGCTGTATGAGCCGCTGTGCGCTTGGCTCAGCACTCAGGTGGGCGGACGGCTGGTGAAGCTGGAATGCTCACGGGAAGAGACCTTTGTGTCCAACCGGGTCCGGCACGCCATCCGGACCCACATCATCTCATGGGTCCGGACCGACGGGACGTTCGCGGCCCGCAAGTTTGAGGCGTTTTCCAATCAGGGGGCCTACGCCTCCCACGGCCACGGCATAGTAGCCAAGGGCATGGGCGCGTTCCCTCAGCTGTATCCCTGCGACAATCTGGAGTGTGACTGCTGGACCGTATTCACAAACCGGCCCTCCGCCGGAGCCATGCGAGGCTACGGCATTCCCCAGGCCATGTTCGCCGGAGAGTGCCACATCGACGACGTGGCGAAAGCGCTGGGACAGGACCCCATCGCGTTCCGGCGGGCACATCTGATGCCGGTGGGATACGTGGACGGGTTCTCCAAAAACGAGCTGTATACCGACACGTTCAACCAGTGCATGGACAAGGGTATGGCGTACATCGACTTTGCGCGGAAGTACGCGGCCTATCAAAACCAGACCGGGCCGGTGCGCAGGGGAGTGGGGTGCGCGGTGTTCTGGTACAACACTGCGGTGTGGCCTATCTCCATGGAGAGTTCCTCCTGCCGCATGGTGCTGAATCAGGACGGGTCCCTGCAATTCCAGACCGGTGAGACAGAGATCGGACAGGGCTGCGACACAGCCTATTCCCAGATGGTGGCTGACGCGGTGGGTGTGCCGCTGGAAAAGGTCCACGTGGTCTCCACGCAGGATACCGACGTGACGCCTTACGGCACCGGGGCCTATGCCTCCAGGCAGACTTACATAGGCGGATTTTCCATCATGCAGACCGGCCTTGCCTTGCGGGAACGGATTCTGAATATCGCCCATGAGCAGACGCGGATGCCGGTCTCCAATCTGGATTTGGTGGACGGCAACATCGTCCGCAAATCCGATGGGCGGATTTTGAAAACTCTTGGGGATCTGGCCATGGAGGCGTTGTATTCCATGGACCACAGCCAGCACATCACCGCTGAGACCACCGCCCAGATCCGGTCCAACGCCTATTCCTTCGGCTGTTCCTTTGCGGAGGTGGAGGTGGATATCCCCATGTGCAAGGTGAAGCTTTTGAATCTGGTGAACGTTCATGACTGCGGGACCCTCATCAATCCCCAGTTGGCAGAGGCGCAGGTCCACGGCGGTATGTCCATGGCCATCGGATACGGGCTTTCCGAGGAGCTGAAATTTGACGAGAAGACCGGAAAGCCGCTGAACAACAACCTGCTGGATTACAAGCTGTCCACGTTTATGGACCATCCCCATCTGGAGGGGGAGTTTGTGGAAAACGCGGAGCCCACCTCGCCTTACGGGACCAAGGCGCTGGGCGAGCCGCCAGCCTGCTCCGGCGCGCCGGCCATCCGCAACGCGATCCTCAATGCCACTGGGGTTGCCATCGACCGCTGCCCTATTACGCCCCATGTGCTGTACGCTGAGTTCCGCAAAGCGGGACTGATCGAAGAATGAAGGGAGGAAGACGACATGTATGATATGAAAGCCCTCTATGAGGCCATCTCCGTGGAGGAGGCCGTCTCCCTTCGGATGGAGCATCCAGAGGCCCAGATCATCGCCGGCGGGTCCGACGTGCTGGTTCAGATGCGGGAGGGAAAACGGGCCGGGGCGGAGCTGATCTCCATTTACGGCATCGACGCTCTGCGGGGTGTGCGCCTGGAGGAGGACGGGACGCTTCGGATCGGATCCCTCACCAGCTTTTCCCACATCACCCGGGACGCGCTGATCCAGCGGTATATCAACGTGCTGGGGCAGGCGGTGGACCAGGTGGGCGGCCCCCAGATTCGAAACATCGGTACCATCGGCGGAAACACCTGCAACGGAGTGACTTCCGCAGACTCGGCCGCCACGCTGTTCGCATGGGACGCCGTCATCGAGCTGACCGGGCCGGATGGGGTGCGCAGGCTTCCTATTCGGGAATTTTACATCAGGGCCGGAAAAGTTGACATTCGGGCGGGAGAGATCCAGACCGGTATCCTGATTCCCCGGGAAAGCTATGAGAATACGTACGGAAACTATATTAAATACGCCATGCGCAGCGCCATGGACATCGCCACGCTGGGGACCTCCGTCAATGTGCGGCTGTCCGCCGACAAAAAGACGGTGGAGCGGGCGCGGGTAGCCTTCGGTGTGGCGGGACCGATTCCCCTGCGGGCGGTGACGGCGGAACAGACAGCGGCCGGCCAGCCCGTGTCGGAGGAGTTGGCGGAGCAGTTTTCCCAAGCGGTGAAGGAGGATATCAATCCCCGGGACAGCTGGCGGGCCAGCCGGGATTTCCGGCTTCACATCGCCGTGGAGAGCGCGAAGCGGGCGTTCCTTGAGAGCGTGAAGCTGGCGGGAGGTGCGCTGTGATGGAAAAACATGTGATGCAATATAAAACCGTCCATTTCACACTCAACGGGAAAGAGGTCGAGCGGGTGGTGGACGTGCGGGCATCCCTGACCGATATGCTGCGCAACGATTTCCGGATGACCTCGGTCAAAAAGGGCTGCGAGGTGGGAGAGTGC
>JAEWYA010000034.1 GCA_023395775.1 Bacillota bacterium | reverse complement strand
CTCCATTGCGGCGCTGAAGCTGGGCGCCGCCTCCGCCCATGCGGTGGACATCGACGACAAATGTCTGAACGTAGCCTATGAAAATGCCGCCCTGAACGGGATCGGCAAGGACCGGTATACCGTTTGGGTGGGCGATGTCCTCAGTGACGAACATCTCCAGGCCCGGCTTGGCGGAAATTACGACGTGGTGGTGGCCAACATCGTGGCGGACGTGATTTTAGGCCTCGCGCCCATGGTGCGGCGGTTTTTAAAGCCCCGGGGGCTGTTCCTCTGTTCCGGCATCATCGACGACCGGGCAGTGGAGGTGGCAGACGGACTGCGCCGCAGCGGTTGGGCTATTTTAGAGACCCGTCAGGAAAGCGGGTGGTTTGCCTATACCTGCCGCTGAGGAAAAATCATGGAAAAATTGCAAAGAATTGATCAATTTCTGTCAGATAAGATTATTTGGTTTACGATTATATGCTTGCTGCTGGGTGTTTTTTTCTATGACCCGCTCAGCAATCTGGTCCCCATCACCCCCGTGCTTTTCGCAATGATGACCTTTATCAACACCCTGGGGTGCAGTTTCCGGCAGATCGGCCATGTGGTCACGCATCCCGTTTCTGTGCTGGTGCTGCTGGCGATGCTCCATGTGGTGCTGCCGGTGCTGTGTCTGGGGCTTTGCACCCTGTTGTTTTCAGATACACCGCTGTTTACCATCGGATTGGTGCTGAATTTCGTGCTGCCTACCGGTGTGGCGTCCTTGATGTGGGTGACCATCGGCCGGGGGGATCTGCCCCTGTGCCTGTCCGCAGTGCTGTTGGACACACTGCTCGCCCCTTTGATTGTCCCTCTCAGCATGAAGCTCCTGGTGGGGTCCATGGTGGAAATGGATGCCACCGGAATGATGAAAAATCTTCTTTTCATGGTGGCCCTCCCCGCCTTTTTATCCCTGCTGTGCCACCGCATCCGGGGCGGCAGGACCGCCGCAGAGTGGAAGCCGCGCCTGTCCCCGTTTGCAAAGCTGGCCATGTTCTGTATTATCATCTCCAACGCCACGGGCGTCGCCCCATTTCTGAAGGCGTTTACCCCGACTCTGCTGTTGGTGATTCTGGTTTTGGTGGGGCTGTGCGTTTTTGCATACCTTCTGGGCTGGTTTGTCTCCCACCGGCTGATGCATCTGGACTTTCCCTCCTGCGAGACCATGACGATCAACACGGGGCTTCGGAATATCAGCGCCGGAGCGGTGCTGGCGACGCAGTACTTTCCTGCGGACGTGCTGTTTCCCGTGGCCTTCGCCCCCATTTTTACACAGATCATGCTGGCCCTTTCGGTGAAGCTTCTGCGCCGGACAAAGGCTGGGCAGGCGGATCAGGCCGCTTATGACGCGGAGCACGCCGCTCCTCGGAATTCAAAATCAGACTAAGCGTAGCGCCTTGTCCCATCAACTACAAAACGTAAATTTCACTTTTCATAAAAGGGCAAACGGATCAATTGATTTTGACCCGTTTGCCCTTTTTAAGCCATCCGAACAATGGCTTTTGTAATTTACAAATAATATGTAGCTTGGCGGATACCGCCGTTAAAGCCCACCGCCGAGGCGTCAGTCTTTTCCGCCGGAATGATTGGAACAATAGTCGATCGTAATTCTGTTCTCGCGGCAGAATTGTGTCCATCTTTCCGGCAGAATTTCGTCCGTAATGATGACGTCCACTGACTTTAAATCCCCAAACAGCAGATTCGCGCTGGAATTGAACTTGGTATGGTCCAAAACCAGAATTTTCTGCTGTGAGTGGAGAAGCATACTCTCGCGAACCCGGGACTCGTCCAGATGATTGTCCGACATCCCCTGCTCCAGCGTCACCTTGGGGCAGCTGATAAAAGAACGGTCGGCAAAGTAGCCTGAGAGGGTGTCCGTCGCATGGTAACCCACAAAGGAGGAAGTCCGGCTGCGAAAGGAGCCTCCCAGACAAATCAGGTTGATGTTTGAGGCCTGCTCATTGCAAAGATTGCAGATCAGCAGAGAATTCGTAATAATCGTAATGCTGAGCTTCCGGTCAAGAAGCGCCTCGGCCAGCGTCAGGCAGGTAGTGCTTGAATCGAGCATAATAACGTCGTTTTCCCGGACGTAGTGCAGTGCCTGCCGGGCCAGACTGGCCTTCAGGTCAGGATAGTATACTTTGCGCAGTTTGGTGGGATAGCTCTTGTCGTATTTGTCCATCAGATAGGCGCCGCCGTGCGTCCGCGTCAGCTTGCCGATGGACTCAAGCTCCTTCAAATCACGGCGGATGGTCTCCTCGCTGCACTGCAAAAGCTTGCCCAGCGTGGGAATCAAGACGCTTCCGTTTTTGGCCAGCTCCTGCTCGATCACTGTCTGGCGGTCAATTTTCAGCATACAGGTCTCTCCCCTTGCGTTTCCAATATCATTTCAATATTTAAAGGTCACCTTATAGCCCGTACGGAAATAAACCGCCTACGAATCTCCGCCCAGGCGCTGTGAAAACCGAAACGATACGGGCTATCAGAATTATAGGGGATATTTTTGAAAATTGCAAGACAAACATACCTAAAATCAACAAAAATCAACATTAGTATGTGTAAATTGCAAAATAACTCCCAACTCATTTAATGCAAATTGAAAGAATTTGTGCAGATTTTAAATGTCTACGTTGATTTGTGTTAATAAATGTTGTATTATTTTGATATGGATAAGAACTTGAAAGGAGGCCGCATGACGCTCCATATCCTGTTGATGGAGCGGACGAAAAACGCCTTGAAGCGCGTGTGAACAGTTCCGGCGCAGTGAGCTCTTTAAAATGATCGGACTACTTCATAGGGAAGACGAAAGGGGAAAATTATGGAAAACGGAAACAAAAAAGGAAACTTTATCGGCCTGCTTCCGCTGATTATTTTTGTCGCACTTTACATTATTTCCACCATTATCACCGGTAATGCCGGCACAATGCCTCTGAATGTCGGTATTCTGATTGCAATTATCTTCGCGTTTATTTTCTGCAGCAAAAAGCGCAAGGCCGAAGGACTGAAATTTGACGACATGGTCACCAGCTTCTGCAAGGGCGGCGGCGACGATACGCTGATTCTGATGTTCTTCATTTTCCTGGAGGCCGGAATTTTCTACTGCGTGGCCGGTGGCATGGGCGCCGTCGGCTCTGTATCCAATCTGGGCCTGAAGCTCCTGCCCTCCAGCATGATCCTTCCCGGATTGTTCCTGATCGGCTGCATCCTGAGCTTTTCCATGGGTACTTCCATGGGTACGGTGACGGCTCTGATGCCGATTGGCATTGACATTGCCACCAAAACTGGCATAAGCATGCCTCTGGTCTGCGGCGTCGTCGTCTCCGGGGCCATGTTCGGCGACAACCTGTCCTTTATCTCCGACACGACCATTGCGGCCACCCGCACGCAGGAAGTGCAGATGAAGGATAAATTCAAAGCAAACTTCCTGATGGTGCTCCCCGCTGTCATTCTGACTTTTGTTCTGCTGATCTTCCAGTCAACGCCCGCGCCCATGGATAAGAGCGCGCTGACATGGAACTTTGTTCAGCTGATTCCCTACATTCTGGTCATTGTCCTGTCCCTCATCGGCGTGAACGTCATTCTGGCGATGGGCGCGGCCATTCTGACCGGCATTGTGATCGGTATTGCGCAGGGATCCTTTACAATGGTCACCGCGTTGTCCACCATCGGCGACGGCATCAAGTGCATGGAGGATACCGCCGCAATCGCCGTCATGGTCGGCGGCCTGGTGGCGCTGATGAGCTATCTTGGCGGCATCGACTGGCTGCTCAATAAGCTGACCAAGCGCGTCAAGACCGGACGCGGCGCCGAGCTGTCCATTGCCGCGCTGGTTACTCTTCTGGACCTGGCCACGACCAACAACACCATTTCCATTATTACCGCCGGTCCCATCGCAAAGGATATCTCCGACCAGTTCGGCGTTTCCCGCGTCCGCACCGCCAGCATTCTGGATCTGTTCTCCTCCGCCGGAAACGGCGTGTGCCCCTGGGCGGGTCAGATTCTGGCCGCGGCAGGACTTTCGGGTGTGTCCACGCTGTCCATCGTCCCGTTTTGCTGGTATAGCATTCTGATGTTTGTGTTCGGCATCCTGTTTATTTTGATCGGCTGGCCCAAGGGGGTCGCTTCCAATCAGGAAAACGCAGCCGTAGGAAAAACCGCAAAGTGATCCAATTGAACAAGTAAGCAATTTGTGCTAAAGTCAGAGCGGGTGTTCTGACCGGGAAAGGATAGGGGCAGGGATGGCGCAATCCCCTATCCTTTCCGTTTGCTTCATATGAGGAAGGATGTTTCGCATGTCTGAGTTTGATCAATTCTTTTTAATGAAAGCCGAGGATGTCAAGCGCTATACCTTGGAGGTCCTGCATTATTTCCAGCTGGGAGACGACATTCAGTGCGCGGAGATCGGCGACGGAAATATCAACTATGTGTTCAGGATCTGGACGGAAAAGGACGGGCGCTCCGTCATTGTCAAGCAGGCGGACAAGCTGCTCCGCTCTTCGGGGCGTCCGCTGGATATCTATCGGAATAAGATTGAGGCGCAGATTCTGAAGCTGGAAAGCAGGCTTGCCCCCAACTATATTCCGGAGGTATTTCATTATGACGAGACCATGGCGGCTTTGTCCATGGAGGACATCTCTGCCTACGCCAACCTCCGCAAGGAACTGATGGCGAATCGTGTCTACGCCCATCTGAGCGAAAACCTTTCCACGTTCCTGGCGGATGTGCTGCTGCCCACCACCGATTTGGTGATGGATCGGCAGGAAAAGAAAAAGCAGGTCAAATTCTTTGTCAATCCGGAGCTGTGCGACATCACAGAGGATCTGGTTTTGACGGAGCCCTACTACAATTATAAAAACAGAAACGTCATTACCGAGGGCAACGAGGCCTTCGTGCAGGAATTTTTGTACCACGACGAGGACCTGAAGGCGGAGGTGGCCAAGCTGCGCAACGGCTTCATGAACAATGCGCAGGCTCTGCTCCACGGCGATCTGCATTCCGGTTCCATTTTTGCAAACGAACGGGGCGTCAAAATTATTGATCCGGAGTTTGCGTTCTATGGGCCCATGGGCTATGATATCGGCAACGTCATTGGCAATCTGTTTTTTTCCTGGGGCAACAAGGCCTTCACGGCACCGGAGGCAGGCGGGGCCATTGCGGCGCTGGAGAAGACGATCTGCGAATTGTATGATAAAACCGGCGAAAAGCTATCGGCAAAATACGACGAGACCGTCCGGTTTGAACTCTACCGCAGCCCGCAGTTTAAAACGTATTATCTGGACGGCGTCATGGCGGACGCTCTGGGATACGCCGGAACGGAGATGATTCGCCGCGTCGTCGGCGACTCCAAGGTCATGGAGGTCACCTGTGTGAAAGACCTCTCCCAGCGCATTCCGATGGAGCGGGCTCTCATCCGGCAGGGAATTTTCCTCATCAAAAACCGGGAGCGGATTCGCTCCGGCTCTGAAATTACCGAGGCGTTTCGCCTCATTCTGGCATGAAGGGAGGGAACCCGATGCAGCGCATGGATGAAAACATGCCGTTTCTTCTGCAATATGAAAATGTTGCTTGGTACGACAACGGCAAGGTGCGGATTCTGGACCGGAGAGTCTACCCCACGCAGGTTCAATTTGTGGAGTGCGTCAGTTATCACGAAGTGGTGCAGGCAATTGCCGACATGGTGACGCAAAGCGCCGGCCCGTATACCGCGGTGGGCATGGGCATGGCTCTGGCTGCCCATGAGTGCCGGGGAAGGAGCAAAGACGCGCAGAATGCCTTTTTAAAGCAGGCCGCCTATGATCTGGCGCACGCGCGCCCCACCACGGCCAACCGCTACGGCATTATCACCAACCGCTGCGCGGAGGTGGGTGGGCAGGCGCTGGAGGCCGGTGAGGACCCCGTTGAAAAGATCGTCGAGGCCACGGTGGAGTCGCTGAACCGCCGGTACGGCACCATGCAGATCGTGGGCGACTATCTGGCGGACCTGATTCCCGCGGGCGGGACGATCCTGACGCAGTGCTTCGGAGAGACCATCGTCGGGACGGTGATGCGCGCGGCCATGAAGCAAAACAAAACCTTCCGCGTCTTTTGCGCGGAGACCCGCCCCTATCTCCAGGGAGCGCGGCTGACCTCCAGCTGCTTTGCCCAAATGGGCTTTGACACCACGGTCATCACGGACAACATGGTGGCCTACTCGATGGAGCGGGAGGGGATCGACCTCTTTACCTCCGCGGCGGACAGCATCGCCCGGGACGGGCACATCGCCAACAAGATCGGCACCTTTCAGATCGCCATTCTGGCCAAACACTTCGGCATTCCCTATTTTGTAACCGGCATTCCCGATCGGGACAAGATGAGCGGAAAGGATATCGTCATTGAAATGCGCGACCCGGCGCAGGTACTCAGCTACCGCGGAATCTCCAACACCGTGCCGGAGGTCAAGGCCATCTACCCATCCTTCGACGTGGTTCCGCCGCACCTGATCTCCGGCGTGGTCACGGATCAGGGAGTCTATGCGCCGTATGTGCTGAATCACTATTTCGATCAGCAGGCAAAAGCGTTTTATTAAGGGGGGAGCGAATCGCATGAAAGTCTATGTGAGAGCCCCGTTCTCAGAAAAGTGTCTGAACGAGCTGGGCAAAATGTTTGATGAAGTGGTCTACGAGCCCTGGACGACGACCGGAGAGCGGTACTATGAGGATGAGATGCTGGAGCATCTCATTGAGCAGCAGCCGGATGCGCTGATTACCGAGCTGGACCGCGTGACGGAAAAAGTCCTCCGGGGCTATGACCGCCTGCGGTTCATCGGCGACTGCCGCGGAGAGCCCGCCAACATTCAGGTGGACGCCTGCACGGCGGCGGGAATCCCCATCCTGTGCACCCCGGGACGCAACACACAGGCGGTGGCCGAGATGGTGGTGGGGCTGATTCTGGCCTTTTACCGCCATCTGCTTCCGGCTGTCCGGTGGACAAAGGACGGCGAATGGGTTACGGGGACCACGCCGTATTATCTGTGGATGGGCAATGAGCTGC
Organism: Bacillota bacterium; assembly: GCA_023395775.1. Taxonomy (GTDB): domain Bacteria; phylum Bacillota; class Clostridia; order Oscillospirales; family Oscillospiraceae; genus Oscillibacter. The sequence continues at coordinate 8,664 of JAEWYA010000034.1, read as the reverse complement.
AGGGCAAAAGGGTCGGTTTTGTGGGCTTTGGCCGGATCAGCCACGCGGTTGCAAAAATTCTGGACGTCTTTGAGTGCGACGTCTCTTTTTACGACCCGTTTGTTTCCGGGGACCAGGGACGATACCGCAAGCGCACGCTGGAGGAGATTTTCGCCGAAAGCGATATCGTCTCTTTGCACCTGCCGGTGATGGACTCCACCCGCGGCATGATTACCGAGCCGCTGCTGCGCTCCATGCGGAAAGACGCACTGTTTGTCAACGCGGCCCGCTCCGCGCTGGTGGATTATGGCGCTTTGCGCAGGGTTTTGGAAGAAGAGAAGATCCGGGGCGCAATTTTGGATGTTCTGAACACGGAGCCTCCCACGCCGGAGGATCTGTCCATTACGAAATGCCCCAATGTGCTGCTGACGCCCCACATCTGCGGCGCTACCTACGAGGTGACGGATCACCAGTCCGATCTATTAACAAACAGCATCCGCAGGTGGCTTAAAAAAGAGGACCTTGAAAAAATCGTCTACAACCGAGACGTCCTGAAACGCTGATGACGCGAAACGGAGTGAAGCCATGAGCAGATATTATCTGGCGGTGGACCTGGGGACAGGGAATTCCCGCGTGGCGCTGGTGGCCTCCGAGGGCACGATCCTCGGCATGCGGTCCTTTGCCAACACCTATTACCGGGATGAGCAGTATGAGGACGCCCAGTATTTCCTGCCGGAGGAATGGAAGGACAAAATTCTCCGAGGATGCGCGGAGCTGTGCGGCGAACACCCCGATATCCGGGTGAGCGCCATTTCATCGGCCGGAGCGCGCCAGAGCATTGTCCTGCTGGATCAGGGCGGGAATGCGTTTTACGGCCTGCCGAATATTGACAACCGCGGCAGAGCTTATATGGATGAAGTACCCGATCAGGAGGAGATCTACCGAATTTCCGGGAAATGGGTGACCGAGGACTTTGACGCGGCGAAGCTGTTGGGCTTGCGCAAGGTATACCCGGAGCTATACCGGCGCATCGGCAAAATCACCAGCGTCAGCGAGTGGATTGCCCAAATTTTTACGGGCCGCACCGTGATTGAGCCGTCTCAGGCCTGTGAGACGCAGCTCTATGACATTGGCGAACGGAAGTGGTCGGAAAAGGTATGCGAATGCTACGGCTTCGACATGGAGATTCTTCCCGAACTCTGTGCGGCAGGTACGGCGGCTGGCCCAATTTTGCCAGAATACCGCGCTCTGCTGGGTTTTACCGATGACGCGGTGTTCGTCGTCGGCGGCGCGGACACGCAGATCGCGCTCCGGCAGGTAGAAATCGGAGTCGGTGACATCGCAGTTGTCTCCGGCACCACGTCTCCGGTGGTGACGCTGATGAAGGAGAAATTCCACGACCCGCAGCAGCGCGTCTGGACAGACGCGAATCTGGGCGGCAAGACGTACCAGATTGAAATGAACCCCGGCGTGACCGGCCTGAACTACCAGCGCATCTGCGGCATGCTGGCGGGCGACCTGAGTTATGAAGAGCTGGAGAAAGCCTATGCCCTGAAAACCGACTTCCACTGTACGGCGTCGTTTTCTTCCCTATTGTTTTATGAGCGCAGACCGCTGCGCCGGGGCGGATTCTTTATGCGCTCGCCGCTGGATGCCGCAATCGACAAAACAGATTTTCTCTGGTCGGTTCTGGGCGACATTGCGTGCTCTATTTATGAGCAATATTCCAATCTCCGCAGCCTCACCGGAAACCATTCAACCTATCTGCTGGGCTGCGGCGGCGGGTTTCAGTCCCGGACACTGTGTCAAATGCTCAGCGACCTGACCGGCTGCGAACTGCGACTGCGCTCCGGCTTCGATCAGGCGACGGTACAGGGTCTGACGCTGGTATGCAACGAGTGCTTGAACGAGCCGGGGCAAAGATCCGGCGGAGAGTGGATTACGTATCATCCCCGAACGTCTCAGCTCATCCATCGGTATTACCCAGTATGGCTCCAAAACCGGAATGGGGCAAATCAAAAATGAGAACATCATCACAAAACCGTGAAGACAAAAAGCAGGAGGCATTTTCATGTTAATGAGGGAAGAAAGAGAACTGGTCGTCGAGTATGGTAAAAAGATGAGCTCCGCGCATCTGAGCACCGGCACCAGCGGAAACATCAGCATTTATAATGCGGAACAGGGACTGATGGCCATCAGCCCTTCCGGAATGGATTATTTCAGCACGCAGCCGGAGGACGTGGTCATTACCGATCTGGAGGCGCACGTGGTGGACGGCGCCCGGAAACCGTCCAGCGAGTGGGCGCTGCATACCATCTTTTATAAAAACAAGCCGGAGGCAGGCGCGGTGGTGCATACGCACTCCATGTACTGCACGACGTTCGCCGTGCTGGGCCAGCCCATCCGAGCGGTTCACTACGTGATCGGCGACGCCAATACGGCCGAAATTCCCTGCGCCCCTTATCAGACCTTCGGCACCGTGGAACTGGCGGAGGCCGCCATCAAGGTCTGCGGGCAGAGCAATGCGGTTCTTCTGGGAAATCATGGCCTGGTGGTTTGCGGGCGGGACATCAAAAGTGCGTACAGCCTGGCCTGCAATATGGAGTACATCGCCGAGCTGCAGTACCGCGCCATGTGCATCGGCACGCCGAATGTCCTCAGCGATGCCGAGATGGCTGAGGTTATGGAAAAATTCAAAACCTACGGTCAGACGCCGGGAAAGAAAACCGGCTATTAAGGAGGGTTATTATGGACGCATTTGATTTTTACAGCCCGACCCACTTTGTTTTCGGCAAGGATCGGGAACGTGAGGCCGGGGGCTATGTAAAGAAGTTCGGGGGAAGCCGGGTTCTGATCGTCTACGGCGGCCAGTCTGCAAAGCGTTCTGGGCTGCTGGACCGGGTGAAGTCGTCCCTGACGGAAGCCGGGCTTTATACGGCGGAACTGGGCGGCGTCCTCCCCAATCCCCGCAGCGGCCTTGTGTACAGCGGAATTGAGCTATGCCAACAGGAAAAGATCGACTTTCTGCTGGCCGTGGGCGGCGGCAGCGTGATCGACACGGCCAAGGCCATTGCCATGGGCGCGGTCTATGACGGCGACTTCTGGGACTTTTTCTCCGGGAAAGCGCCGGAAAGAGCTTTGAGCGTGGGTACGGTGCTGACCATCGCGGCCGCCGGCAGCGAGGGTTCTCCCGACGCCGTCATCACCAATGAAAAGACGCTGGAAAAGAATGGGACAGGCGCAGACTGCCTGCGGCCCCGCTTCTCCGTGCTGAATCCGGCCCTGACGCAGAGTCTGCCGCCCTATCAGACGGCCTGCGGTATCACAGACATCATGGCCCACACCTTTGAGCGGTACTTTACCAACACAAAGGATGTGGAGATCACCGACCGGCTGCTGGAGGGCGTTGCCCTGACGATGCTGCACGAGGGAAGACGCGTGATGGAAAACCCGGACAACTATGAGGCGCGCGCCAATATCATGTGGGCCGGGATGGTGTGCCACAACAACATTATGGGCGTGGGCCGTCAGCAGGACTGGAACAGCCATCATCTGGAGCATGTGCTCTCCGCGAAATACGACTGCGCCCACGGGGCGGGTCTGGCGGTTGTTATGCCCGCATGGATGACCTACTGCGCCCGGCACCACGATCCGATGCGCTTGGCGCAGATGGCAACCCGGATTTTCGGCTGCCAGATGGACTACGAAAATCCTTTGAACACCGCCATGGACGGGATTCGGGCGTTTCGGATCTTCCTCCGCTCGATCGGTATGCCGCTGACCTTTCAAGAGATCGGCGCGGATCCCGCCGGTATTCCCGAGCTGGTGGAGATGAACCGCATCGGCGAGGGCAAAACCGGCGGCTTTGTGGCGCTGGACCGACAGGCTCACTTCGATATTTACGAGATGGCCGCGGGACTGAAAGATGAATAAGGCCCGCCTTCGCGGGTTATAGACAGAAAGGAACAGATATCATGGAAAACGAAAAGAAGATGGGGTTCGCAACCCGGCAGATCCATGTGGGCAAGACCAAGGACGCCACCGGCTCTCTGTGCACCCCGATCTATCAGACCTCCACCTTTGAGTTTGACACGGTGGAACAGGGCGGCGCCCGCTTCGCCGGTGAGGAGCTGGGGTATATTTACACCCGTCTTTCAAATCCGTCGTTGACGCTGGTCGAGATGAAGCTCGCCTCCCTGGAAAATGGCGAGGCCGCGCTCGCCACCGCCTCCGGCATGGGCGCCATCTCCGCCGCGCTGTGGACTTCCGTGGTGGCGGGAGACGAGATTCTGGCCAGCGACACGCTGTATGGCTGCACATTCTCCCTTCTGAACCACGGCATGACCAAGTTCGGCGTGGAAGTCAGATTCATCGACATGGTGAACGTGGAGAACTTTAAAAAGAGCCTGTCCCCCAAGACCAAAGTCGTCTATTTTGAAACGCCCTGCAACCCCACGCTGAAGATTCTGGACATTGCCGCCATTGCCGCGGCGGCGCACTCCTATAATCCGGAAATCCGCGTGATTGTGGACAACACCTTCTGCTCTCCGTATCTGCAGCGTCCGCTGGAGTTGGGCGCCGACGTGGTAGTCCACAGCGCCACCAAGTACATCAACGGCCATGGCGACGTCATCGCCGGCTTCATCGTGGGCAAGGCGGACTTTATCGGCCAGTGCCGCACCTTCGGTTTGAAGGATATGACCGGCGCGGTCATGAGCCCCTTTGACGCGTTCCTGATTGCCAGAGGACTGAAAACGCTGGACATCCGCATGGAAAAGCACTGCGCCAACGCCCGCAGAGTGGCGCGGTTCCTCCACGGCCATCCCGCGGTGGACAAGGTTTACTACCCCGGACTTGAGGATTTCGCGGGTTATGAGATTGCAAAGAAGCAGATGAAGGATTTTGGCGGCATGATGTCCATTGAGCTGAAGGCCAGCCGCGACAAAGTTGCCTCCGCGCTGAACAAACTGCAGCTATGCACCATTGCGGTCTCCTTGGGCGATGCGGAAACACTGGTGGAGCACGCCGCCACCATGACCCACTCCACCTATTCAGCCGAAGAGCTGAAGGCGGCTGGGATCTCCGAGGGGCTTGTCCGCATTTCCGTCGGACTGGAGGACGCCGAGGATATTATCGCCGACCTCAAGAGCGTTTTGGACACCCTGATCTGAGCGTTTCCTTTCGCAAACTGATTATCTAATTGCAAACAGGACCCTCGGGAGTAAATCCCGAGGGTCCTGTCGCATCATTAGGTTATCTGGCGTTACAGTGACAATCCTAACTGCGCTGAAATCTTTTTACTTGCCGAAATAGCGGCTCAGCAGGCCGGCGAACGCCTTGCCGTGACGGGCCTCGTCCCGGGCCATCTCGTGAACGGTATCATGGATGGCATCCAGGTTATACTGCTTGGCCAGCTTGGCCAGCTCAAACTTGCCCAGCGTGGCGCCGTTCTCGGCCTCGACGCGCATCGCAAGGTTCTTCTTGGAGGAATCCGTAACGACCTCACCCAGTAGCTCTGCAAACCTGGCGGCGTGCTCAGCCTCCTCCAGCCCAGCCCTGCGCCAATATTCACCGATCTCAGGATAGCCCTCGCGATAAGCGGCGCGGCTCATAGCCAGGTACATACCGACTTCCGTGCACTCACCGGTGAAGTTGGCGCGCAGACCGTCCACAATCTTTTCCTGCACATCGGCGGGAACATCCGCGCCAAAAGACTTTCCCACACCGATCACATGCTCGGCGGCCCAGGTCATCTCGCCCTTCTGCTCCGTGAACTTGGAGCCGGGGACGCCGCACTGCGGGCACTTCTCAGGGGGATTTTCGCCTTCAAACACATAACCGCAAACGGAGCAAACCCACTTTTTCATAATATTTTCCTCCTTACAAATTTCGCATTCCAATCAATTGACTGGTGTTTCCTTGTTGATAATATGAGTATATACGAATACGTTCATGTGGTAAGTCGCATATGCAACTTGCCACAAATTTTATTCTGCGCTGCATGCGCCGCAGAGTTCGTCGGCAAACGCCGCCGCCCGAGCGGTTTTTTCCTCATCCATAAACGCGGTATCGTAACCCAGGTGCCGCTGTGCAAGCATACCCAGATACTTAAGCTGGGAGTGTCTGCAATAGCGCCGCATACCGGCCTCCCACATGTCGGCCCCTTTCTCCGGCGGATAGCCGCAGGTGGTTACCAAAGCCACAGGCTTTCCCTTCCACAGCGCAGGACCCTTTGCGCCGCCATAGTACTTATTCATACCGTACACCAGCCGGTCCAGCACCGCCTTCATCGGCGGGGTGCAGTACCAGGAGTGGATGGGCGTTGCCAGTATCAGGAGGTCACAGGCCAGAACGGCGTCAAAAATTTCCTGCATATCATCCCTCTGCACGCATCCGAAAATGGTCCAGTCCTTCTGGCAAGCCCGACAGGCCAGACATGGCTTCAGCTGCCTGTCGTACAGCCGGATCGTTTCGCAGGCCTGTCCCCGCTCCTCCATCCGCCGGACAAATGGTTCCAGCAAGGCGGCGGTATTTCCGTTTTTCCGCGGACTCCCCTGTAAAATGCAGACCTTCATTTTGGCTTCTCCGTTTCTATCGCCGATTTCCCATGGTGTCAAAATGTGTGACGCCTTCCGAGTCTCGTGAGCATGAAAACCGATGACTGCTTCTGTTTGCAGCCATCGGTTTTCGCTTTTATGCGGCGCCTGTGCGCTGTATTCTTACAGTTCCTTTTTCCACAAGCCGTGCAGATTGCAGTAAGCGTAGACCGCCACGGCCGCGTCGCCGTTCAGGGAAAATTCCGCTTCAGGCGCTTCGCCCGGCTTAAGACCGCGGCGCTGCCCGCCATGTGCGGTCTGAAGGTAAATCCACTGAATAAAATGCTCCTCGGTCATCGGATGCACCGCCGCGCCAACAGTTACTTTCACGGTATCACCCTCCACGGTGACAACAGGAACGTGCTTCTCCTGGCTGGCATCAACGGTGTTCGGTTTCAGTTCCGCCATGGGTTCGCCGCAGCAGATCAGAGTGCCGCCGCCCGCTTCAATCAGTCCCACCAGGTTGCCGCAGTGTTTGCAAATGTAGAATTTCTGTTCGCTCATAATCAATGCTCCTCTCTGCATTTCACATGTCGCAGTGTCAATAACTCTTTGCTCATAGCCTGAGTTTCTTTCAGCATAACATTGGGCAAAAAGGAAGTCAATAAAATCTTTGTCAAAATTCGGCAGCATTCTGTCTGGTTAAAGAAGCGGAAATTGAACTAAATCTGCATAGATTGCTCGGCGGTCGCTCTGACCGGCGGTGCTGAATATTTTCACTTTCCGGTGGGGATAAAGGGCCGTATGGCGCCGGCCACGCTGCTGATGGGCATTGTCTGCAAATAGATGCGGCCCGGCCCGGTAATGACCGTGTTAAAAATTCCCTCGCCGCCAAAGACCATATTTTTCACGCCGGGCACGGTCTGAATCTCCATGGAGCAGCTCGCATCCATGGCGGCCAAATACCCCGTATCCACCACCATGGACTGCCCCGCCGCCAGATCATACTCCATTACGTGCCCGTCAAACTCCGTAAACGCGATGCCTCTGCCCGACAGTCTTTGCATGATGAAGCCCTCGCCGCCGAAAAAGCCCGCGCCCAGCTTCTTCTGGAAAAACACGGAGATCTGCACGCTTTCCTCGCTGGCGAGGAAGCCGCTTTTCTGCACGACCAGCTCCCGGCCCGGCCCGATCTCAAACGCTCGGATATCGCCGGGGAAACTGGAGGCGAAGGCGATCATTCCCGGCCCGCCCTGAGCGGTGTATCGGTTCTGAAACAGAGCCTCGCCTGCAAACATCCGGCCCAGAGCTTTGCCGATTCCCCCGTTGGAAGTAGTCTCCATCTTCATATTGGGACTCATCCAGCTCATGCTGCCCCGCTCGGTAATCATGCTCTCCCCCGCAGTCAGCTGGCAGACGACTACCGGCAGAGGCTGTCCCTCGATTTTGTACTCCATCTCCCGTACCTCTCTTTCTCTTTCAAATTATAATTGGCTGTTTTTTCCATTATAGACAACGGGATTCCTCCTGTCAACCGCTCTTCATCGCCGCTTTTCCCCGGTAATCATCGCCGTGAAAGCGACTGACTGGAAAACCGCTGCTCCCAAGACCGCCCGCTGGGGAAACAGCCCCGACAGCACGGCTCCAAAAGCCGCCCCGGCGATAAAGCAACCGATCACACCGTAATAGCACGCGCCCTTTTCAATCAGGGTCCTGTTCCGGTGCAGCGCGCCGCTGTACAGCGCCTCGGTCCCGCTGCGGAGGTTCCCTGTGCACATCGTGGTAGCGAAAGCATGACCCCGCACCTTGCGGAACGCCTCCACCTGCATGGCGCACACAAACGCCACCATCATATTCACCAGTCCGTCCAGCTCGCCCCGGGGAATAAAAGACGCGCCCGTCAGAACGGCGATTTCCGTCCCCAGTGTAAAATGCCGCCAATGGTACCGTCCGGATTTGTGAAGTCGGCGGCTTTTTACGAGCTCCGCCGCAAGCACCCCCAGCGCAAACGCCAGGATGGGAGCCAGATACGACAGCGCCGCGCTCCATTCCCGCCGAGCCAGACGTATCCCCAGCAGGACAATGTTTCCCGTCTCGGCATTGGCAAAAACACCGCCCCGGGAAAGATAGGTATACGCGTCCAGAAGGC
>JAEWYA010000184.1 GCA_023395775.1 Bacillota bacterium | reverse complement strand
ACCAGGGAAAGTAAGCCGCGCCAGTTGTTTCCTCCATTTTGCCCGTTTCTGTTGGGCCCGTTTCTGTTTTTCCGGTCGTTATTCTGACTCATCGAACGAATACTCCTTTGCCTGTTAAAGCGCTGGGTTAAATTATGAAGCAGTATACCATAAAAAGAAGAGGGCTACAAGAACGCTTGTTGGCTTTTCCATGAAATTTCTGTGAATTTCACTTTATTGTGTGCGGAAACTGTGATACAATCATGGTAATTATTGATTCCGCGCAAAACGCCCAAAAGCTGGAAGAAGCGGCGTTTTTATCCGCCCGGCTGCGGGCCGGATACTTGAGGCGGCTGAAGGAGAACCTAATGGACAGTGAAAAGAAAGACCTGCTTACCGCCGAGGCGGACGGCATGATCGAGGGCCGCAACGCGGTGATTGAAGCCCTGCGTGCGGGCGAAACCATCGACAAAATTTATCTCGCCCGGGGCGAGACGGACAAAACCTTGGGCCATATTGCCTCCAAGGCCCGGGCGGCCGGCGTGGTGGTGGTGGAAGCGGACCGGCGGAAGCTGGACGGCATGAGCCGGACCCACGCCCATCAGGGCGTGATTGCGCTGGCCGCCGTGCGGGAATACGCCACGGTGGAGGACATTCTGGCCATCGCCGAAAAACGGGGCGAGAAGCCTTTGCTTGTCATTTGCGACGAAATTTCCGACCCCCATAATCTGGGGGCCATCATCCGCACCGCAGAGTGCGCCGGGGTTCACGGAGTGGTCATTCCCAAGCGCCGCAGCGCGGGGCTGACGGCCATCGTGGCCAAGACCTCCGCCGGGGCGGTGGCCCACCTGCCGGTGGCGCGGGTGCCCAACATTCCGTCCCTTCTGAAGGATTTGAAAAAACAGGGCTTGTGGATTTTCGGCACGGCGACGGACGGGACCACCGGCCTGTACGACGCGGACCTGCGCGGCCCCGCCGCCATTGTCATCGGCAGCGAGGGCGAGGGAATGACCCGTCTGGCGGCGGAGAACTGCGATTTTCTGGTCAGCATTCCTATGCGGGGCAGGCTGAACTCACTGAACGCCTCCGCGGCGGCAGCGATCCTGCTGTACGAGGCCGTGCGTCAGAGAAGCTGATAAAGAGACAATTCGCGGGTGGGAGAGAAAGATGGCAGAGATCGAAGATAAAAAACCATATGATGCGCTCACCGACGCGGAGGATTTGACCGCCGGAACCGGCGTATCCCCGGAGGGCGACTTCTCACTGGAGGAAATTCTGGCGGAATACGGCGGAAGCCGCCGCCAGCATATTCTGGAGGAGGTGGAGGAGGAGACTGCGCCGGAGGACGGCGTGGAAACCATCCCCCAGCCCGAAGAGACGGAGTCTGCGCTCTCCGCTCCGTGCGCGGAGGAGCCGGAGACGGACGCCTCCCCGAAGGCGTCTCACGAGCCGCAGGAGGCTCCTCCGGAGGAAGCCCTTCCGCCCCCGCCCCGCCCCGTGTCCATTGAACAGGCTGTGGGGCAGACAGTGGGGGATGTGATGGAGGAACGGGAGTCCCGAATGGCGGAGCACCGCTCCCGCCGCGGCCTCTTCTCCCGAAAGAAGATGGTTTCGGAGGAAACGGAGCGGCTCTATGAGCCCCCCGGCCCGCCGCCGGAACCGGAGCCGGAGGAACCGCCCATCGGCCCGGAGGAGCCGCTGGACGCAGCCATGAAGGCAGCGCTGAAGAGCTGGCGCCGCAGCAGCCGCCCTCTTTCAGCCGCAGTGGGAGTTTCCCTTTTGCTGCTGGCGCCCCAGGCGGCGGAAGCCGCCGGATATACCGTCCCCCTCTGGACAGGAGACGCACGGCTGCAAACCGTTGTCTCCGCCGCGGGGCTGACCCTGATGTGTATTTTGTGCCGCCGCGTTTTTGTCCGCGGCTTTTCCCGGCTTGTCCGCAAATTTTTTACGGGAGAGCTGCTGTTGGCAGTGTCCGCGATTGCGGCGCTGCTGGACTGCGCCGCCCGCCTCTGGCTCCCCGCCCGCAGCGACGCGCCCCTGTATGCCCTCCCGGCCTGCGTGGGTCTGCTGTTCGGCCAGTGGGGCTGTTCTCAGCGGGAAAAGGCCCGGTGCGACACATTTCGCACCGCTGCGCTGGACTCCGCGCCGCCGTATCTGGTAACGGATTTGGAAACCGGGGCCTGCAAACAGCCCGGCCGTATTCCCGGCTTTTGGTCCGACACGGAAAAGGCCTCTGTCTCGGAGCTTTGGCAGGCCGCGCTGCTGCCGGTGGTCTTCGTGGCCTCCGGCGTGTTCGCGGGCCTTGGGTCTTTGGGGCAGGGACGCAGCTCCGATTTTCTTTTAAACTGGTCGGCAATTCTTGCGGCCTCCGCCGCGCTGATGCTGCCGCTGGCGGACGCGCTTCCCGCCGCACGGCTGGCAAAGCGGCTGCAAAAGGCGGGCTGCGCCGTGGCGGGCTGTGCCGGTGCGGAGAAGATCAGCAAAAAAAGATCCATGGTCGTCACCGATCAGGACCTGTTCCCTCCCGGCACAGTCAGTCTCAACGGCGTCAAGCTCTTTGGCGAGGAAATGCCGAAGGCGGTATCCTACGGCGCGTCTCTTGCCCGGGCTTCCGGCTGCGGGCTGCGGCGGCTGTTTGACAATCTGCTGGTGTCTGAGGGCGGGTCCCTTGAAACACTGGACGACTTCAGCTTTTACGAGGAGGGCGGTTTCTCCGCCAACATTCACGGGGAGTCGGTGCTTCTTGGCACCGCGTCGTTCATGCGCAAAATGGACGTCCGACTCCCCAGCGGGCTGAACCTGCGCACCGGGGTGTTTCTCTCCATCGACCGCCAGCTTGCAGCGGTGTTTGCGGTGAAGTACAAGCCCTCCGACAATGTGGACTGGGCCCTGCGTCTTCTCCAGCGGAACCATATTCAGCCAATTCTTGCCTCCCGGGACCCCAATGTGAACCCCGGCCTTTTAAAGCGGAAGTTCACCGCCAAGGTAACGGTGAATTATCCCTCGCTCTCCGATCGGCTGGCCTTCTCCGAACAGGAGACCGCCCAGGGCCGTCCCCGCGCCCTGCTGCTGCGGGAGGGGCTGTTGCCTTATGCGGAGACCGTCACCGGGAGTCATCGCCTGTGCCGCGCAATGCGGGCGGGGACCGCCCTTGCACTGCTGGGCTCCGTCGCCGGAGCGCTGCTGAGCTTTTATCTGACGGGCCTTGGCAGCTATGAGCTGATGGAGCCGCTCCGGCTCCTGGCGTTTTCCCTGCTGTGGACGCTGCCGGTCTTCCTTATGGACAATCTGGCGGGGCGGTACTGAGGACCGTTTTCTCCGTCTTATTATGTCAAAAAGCTAAAAATGTGGAGGGGAAATTTATGGATCATGATGTACAAGAATGGAAAACTGTCTCTGTTCGTAAAACTGCGGCGGGCTTGTTCGCAATCTTTCTGCTTTCGCTGATCTTTCTGCTTGCGAGCTCAGCCCTCACCGGCACGTCCAACAAAGGGCTTGTGATTCAATTGATCGCAGCTGTGGTGCTGGCGGCAGTGTTTTTTGCCGCTGCGATTTCCCATCTGCGCAGATTTTCAGAGGCTTTGACGGCACAGGGCGGTCGGCCGGGCGGAGACGGAGACGATTCTGCCGCGGTCCTTGAGGATGCGTCCCGTATGCTCAGTGATATGGCCGGGGGCGACCTGCTGGTCAAAAGCTGCTGCCCTGAAAAATATCAGGGCGACTACGAGGCACTGCTTCACGCCATAGATGCCGTCCGCGACCGGCTTTCCCAACTGCTTTCCGGCATCGGTGCTGCCGCCGGAGAGCTGGACGGGAGCGCACGTCAGGTTTCCACCGGGACGCAGGCGCTGCTCCAGGACGCCGGGCAGCAGACCGCCTCCGTTCAGCAGCTCACCGACATCATCGGTGAAATTTCCGTCATCGTTCAGCACAGCGGCGAAAAGCGCAGCTGTGCCCGGGATCTGTTCCGGGAGTCCGCCGACGGCTTCACTTCCTGCAACCAGAGAATGTCCGATATGCTCACTGCAATCCGCAATATCTCCGATAAGACCGACGGCATCAGCAAGATTATTAAAACCATCGATGATATATCGTTCCAGACCAACATTTTGGCGCTGAACGCTGCGGTGGAGGCCGCCCGTGCCGGTACGGCGGGAAAGGGCTTTGCTGTGGTGGCGGATGAGGTACGCAACCTCGCAAAAAAAGCGGCCGACGCCGCCAGAGATACTACCGCCCTGATTCAGGACACCGTGGCCGCGGTTCAGCGCGGCTCTGAGCTGACCAGCGGTACGGCGGAAGCACTCCGTCTGCTGAATGAAAACTCCGACAAAGTGGTCGCCATCACCAACGAGATCGGCAAGGACGCGCAGGAGCAGGTCGAGGGCATTCGCCGTCTTTCGGATGGACTGACCAAGATTTCCGGCTCTGTCCAGTCCAGCTCTTCCACCGCGCAGGAATCTGCGGCCGGCAGCGATGCGCTCACACAGGAGATTGAGCGGCTGAATACGCTGCTCCACCCCTTCCATTTTAAGGATTTCGGCGTCTTCGCCGCATGAAAGAATTTTAAAGAAAGCGGACTGCCAACAGCAGTCCGCTTTCTTTACTCTTCATGCTTAGAAACCCATGCCACTGCGGCGCCTGTGCCGTGGTGAGTCAGTTGCTGTGGCTGGCGATATCCATGCGCTGCAGCTCGAGAATGGCGGCGCACAGCCGGTCTTCGTCCCGGATGCTCATGAGCTCAAAGAAACAGCCAAACCGCCATTCCACGGAGCTGATCTGTTCAGCCCAGCGGACCTGCACGGTGAACACAAAGGGCTGAGGCTGGGAGTGATCCAGCCAGAGGTTTGTCAAAAGCAGGTGATCGCCGGGCCGATAGTGATCCTGCCCCCGAAGTTGAATACCCCCCAGACTCACATCCACCACCTTGCACAACCGGGAGTAATATAGGTTCTCTCCCCGGGGGCTGTCGGGATACATCGCGTTGATGCACAGCGCGTTGGCCCGCAGGGAAACCGGCTGGCGGAAATTGACCCGCTGCTCCTTCCGGTGGCATTTGACAAGATTGTCCAGCTTCCAGAAGGAGCGGGAGCTACCGCAGACGCTTCCCATCCACACCAGCGCGGGCTTCTGGGGAACGTGCAGGATCAGCTTGAATTCGTCGTTATAGATCACGGGAGGAGCTTCCCGCCCTCCGGCGGGCCAGACGCTCAGCGCTTTGCCGTCCAAACCCTGCACCCGGCCCAAAAAGACCAGCGTGTTGTTGGGTTTGCGTACCTCACACAGGTGGCCAACCGCTTCCCGCAGCTCCGCCGAGGAGGCTTGCTGAGATGTCCCGGGTTTCTTTTGCGAGTCGGTCGATGTAAATGCCATGGGAGCAGCTCCTTTTTAAATAGTGATTGCGCGGCAGAGGATTACGGCCATCTGTGCGCGGGTGAGAGGGGACTGGGGGTTCAGTTTCCCGTCGCTACCGCCCTGAAAGACGCCCATACGCACCATGGCGGCCAGATCGCTCACCGCGTAGTCGGAGACGGCGGAGCTGTCGGAGAAGGCGGAGATGTCGGACCGGGTTCCCGCCGTGAGAGTCCAGCCGTCGGCCCGCATGGCGCGAGCCAGAAACACAGCGGCCTGCTGGCGGGAGAGAGGCCGGGTGGGGTAGAAGTTGGAGCCGCTGCCCTGGGCAATGCCCAGCGCCTGGGAGATCTTTATAGCGTCGGCGTACACGCTGCTGCTGGGCACGTCGGAAAAGCCCGTGCCGCCGGAGGCGGTGAACTTGAACGCGCGGTTCAGCATCAGCATGAAGCTGCCTCTGGTAATGGACGCGCCCGGGGAGAACCCGCCGTTCCCGGTGCCGTTTACCACACCGTTTGCATACAGGTATTCCACTGCGGAGTTAGCCCAGCTGTAATTGCCCATGTCGGTGAAGGAGCTGGACTTGGTGTTTGCCGTAACGGTGATGACGACGGTGCCGGGATAGGTGGCGCCGCCGCTGTCCCGCCCGGTGTAGGAGAGCGTGGCGGTACCGGTATATCCCGCTGCGGGGACGAAGGAGATGCCGGAGACCAGCGGAGAGGCGGAGGCGGAATAAGAGACCCCGGCGACCACGGCCGTGCCAGGTTCACTGGCGGAAATATACTGATACCGCAGCTGACCTGCGCCGGAAGAGGGCAGGGAGAAGGAAGCGCTGGTAAAGGTACCGGCGCCCCGGGCGCTGCACGCATTCTGAAACACGCTGAGGTCAAAGGTCAGGGCCTTCCCGGCGGCAACCGTGTAGTAGATGATTCCGGCGGAGGCAGCGGCCTTCACGGTGACGCTTACGGTGCCGGTGAACCGCTCGCCGCTGGTATCGTAGCCTGTGAAGCTGATATTCACCGTACCGGTGTAGCCCGAGGCGGGTACAAAGGTGATGTTGCTCAAATAAGGCGAGGAGGAGCGGTAATAGCTGGTGGAAGAGGAGGCCGCGCTGCCGGTGCTGCTGGAGGAGCTGTAATTGTAGCGCAGCGTTCCGTAGGAGGATGAGGGCAGGGTAAAGCGGACGTAGTTCAGATGCCGGTCCGTCTCTTCCTCGCATACATCGTCAAAGTCGCCCGCGTCAAAGTTCACCGGAGTGTCCTGCTTCGTGGAATAGGCAATATCACCGGAGCCGGTGTCCCGGACAGTGACCCGGACTGTGCCGGTAAACCGCTGTCCGCCGGTGCTGTACCCGGTAAACGCGATGTCTACCGTACCGGTCCAGCCGGACGCGGGGACAAAATACACATCGTCCAGATACGGCGAGGAGGAGCGGTAGTAGCTGGAGGAGGAGACCGTGCTGCCGGTGCTGCCGGAGGAATAGTAGTTATAGCGCAGCGTTCCATAGGAGGATGAGGGCAGCGTAAAGCGAACATAGTTCAGCCGCTCGCCGGTCTGGTCGTCGCAGTAGTCGTTGAAATCATCCACGTCGAACCGTGCCGCGGTGTTCTTCTTCGTGGAATAGGTCAGACTGCCGGAGGAGGAAGAGGAGCTCACCTCAATGGAGACGGTGCCGGTAAAACGCTGGCTGTTGGTTCCGTATCCGGTGAAAGCAATGTCCGCCGTTCCGGTCCAGCCGGAGGCGGGGACGAAGGACACGCTGTCCAAATAGGGAGAAGAGGAGCGGTAATAGTTGGTGGAAGCGGAGACTTTGCTGCCGTAGCTGCTGGAGGACGTGTAATTGTAATACAGCGTTCCAATGGAGGACGAGGGAAGGGCGAAGCGGATATAACTCAGATGAACGCCCAGCACATCCTCACACAGATTGTCAAAATCATCCGCGTCGAACTCCGCCTCCCGGTTTTTCGTGGTGGAGTAGTTGATGTTTCCTTTGCCGCCGGCACTGCTGGATACCACAATGGAGACCGAGCCGCTGAAGGAGTTCCCGTTGGTGTCCCGACCGGTGTAGGAGATGGTGACGGTGCCGGAGTACCCGTTCGCGGCCACAAAGGTCACGTCGGAGAGCAGGGGAATTTTACTGAGATAGTATGCCGTGCCGGAGGTGACTTTGTTGTCCAGGTCGCTGCCGGTGTATTTATAGAACAGAGTTCCCTTGGAGGACGAGGGCAGAGAGAAGGAGACGTATTGCAGCTCATGGCCGGTCCTGGACTGGCAGACATTGCTGAAATCGCTCTCGTTGAAGTCCACCCGGTTGCGGCCTACGGTAGAATAGGTGATGCCGGTGGTGGCGGAAACGCTGACCGCTATGGTCCCCTGAAAGGATTGACCGGAACTGTTGTAGGCGGTATAGCTGATGTTGGCGGTGCCGGAAAAGTCGGGCTTGGGCACAAAGGTCACGTCGGTGAGCAGCCGGTTCCCGTTACTGTTGTAATAGTAATAATTCTCGTTGATACCCACGCCCGCGCCCGGCTCGCCCTCGGAGATGTAGCCGTAATACAGCGTCCCGGCGGAGGTGGGGACGGAGAGGCTGGTGACATAAGAGAGGGAGGTGTTCAAAACCCGACTGCACTGAGCTGAGATGTCGCCGGCAATGTTGGAAAAGGACAGCGGGTCGTCGGCGCTGGCAGAGCCAGTGATCGTTTCTGCCAGGACCTCGTTAACGGTCACGGCGCAGTCATCGGAAAAGCTGGAGGAATCGCCGGCGATCTGGAGCGTGGCAGTGACGGTCGTGCTGCCCGCGCCCACGCCGGTGACCGTTCTTGCGTTATCGGAAGTACCGGAGAGGGTGGCCACGAATTCATTGGCTGTGGACCAGGTGAGGGTGCTGGTGGAGTCGACGGGCGCATAGATCTCGTAGTTCAATTGTTCCGAGTTCCGCTTGGTGAGGGACAAAGAGGCAGGGGTCAGCACGATGCCCGGCGAGATTACATAAATGGACGCGGAGCCATTGATCGCGGGCTGGGATTCGCTGTAAACTAAAACGGTGAGCTTGGTTTTTCCGGGGGTCACGGTGGAAAGCTTCGCGCTGCCATCGTCGGGGGTAACCGCTATAACGTTTTTGTCCGCAGTCCACTGATATTTTAAATCCGTGGGCAGCACGGCACCGGCGGGGTCCGCTGTCACCGAGGCCACCTGCAGGGTGGTATCGGTGTTGGGGACCAAAGCGATGCTATCGCTTCCGATGTTGAGCGTCACCTTAAGGCCGGTAATGGGCGGGGGAGTTATGTTACTGCCGTCCTCGCCCGCCGCCGCCGCGGGGAGGGCGAGGGAGACGGACAGCAGGAGAGCCAGCAGCAGGGATACCACCTTGCGAATAAATGTGTTGTTCATATGCGAACTCCTTTTAAATGCGAAGGTCATTTAGTAGCGTCCCAGGCAGAGGAAGTGATAACAAAGGAGGGTATAACCTTGCCATCTCCAGTTCCTGTTGGAATGTACTTTAATAGAATGGTTAGTTTAGATGTCTGGGGATTGCCACTTTTATCGCAGAACAATCCCTCACCACCGCTTTTGATATAGGCGCCTTCCCGTGCATTCGTTATATCAAAGGTTATGGCGGAAATCGGAGTGAATGGAGGATCAGCACTCGCAGCTGTTCCATGAATGGAAACAACACCGGGGCTTAACTCAGAGAAGGCAAGGGAGGTAGACATATAGCCACTGCTACCAATTCCTGCATTTACAATGGGAACGGTTGTTTGATCAGGGGAGGTACCGGTGACATAGTAAAGAGGCTTGGTAAACGAAATATTCAGCGTACCCGTGCAGGGATCGCCGGGGTTAATAGGTGTAGCCGGGTAGAAAGTACAGCTTGCAATCATGGGTGGTTCAGTATCTTTTTTGGCGATGGGGCGAATGGCGCGGAAAGCGTCGCCGGAACCATCGGTAACCATTATACTTTTACCTACGCAAAAGAACGTATACGTGACTCCAGCCTGCATATTACCATCGCAATTTACAGTGACCCACTTGTCGGCATCGACCTGCACAGAGCCGAGGGCCATGACATCTTTCCCATCAGGAACCAGAGAACGGATTTGTTCGGCAAAATATTTCTTATAAATTTCATCGGCATACTTGTCAAACACGGAGCATTTTGCACCTTTGGCGGTCTCACTCATGGCGTCCAGCACGGTCATATCAGAATTTGTTGGATAAGTCGCAGTGAAGTCACTGTACAGATTGCTCGGATTGGCGATACAACTAATCATCTTGGTTGTTCGAAAAGACCCTTCGGCGCCGTTTCGCACCAATACATAATCGACATCGGATGTTGAATCCGTGGAAACCAACACGGACGGGCTGCTATTCTGCAAGGTGATAACAGGCCGGGTAATCTCACTGGTCCTAAATCGAAAAACATAGGGACTTGTGGTGAATACATTTTGGGAATCACCCTGCAGGACAAAAAACACACAATATTCTGTGTTTGGCACTAAATCGCGGAGAGAAATGGGCATGTTGCTTCCAGAGTATGTAATTTGCCTGCCTATTTTGATTCGGGAATCAGAATAAGATGGATTCATGATTTCCGAGGCAGAAGGATTGGCGCTGTAGCACCAGTTTTTAGATATCCCAGTAGTTTGGGTGGTTTCGGGAAGTGCTGCCCACTTCACTGTGG
This sequence comes from Bacillota bacterium, assembly GCA_023395775.1. Taxonomy (GTDB): domain Bacteria; phylum Bacillota; class Clostridia; order Oscillospirales; family Oscillospiraceae; genus Oscillibacter. The sequence goes on along the minus strand of JAEWYA010000184.1, from coordinate 2,312 downwards.
AGTCTATTACGTCACCTGACTCCAAAGTAGGCTGAATCAGGCTTAGAGGAGCAACCACATAATAGATTTTTCCGCTGTTTCGCGAAAGATAAAGATTCATGACCGCAGAAACATCACTGGGTTCAAATTTCGGAGAGCTTTCACGAAAGACCGGGGCGGTGCTGTCGGTAAAGATGCAGCGCAGGGTGTACTTCGTCGGCGAGCTTATCTGGGTGAGAGCGCCGTTGGGCGGGAGATAATCCGAAAGGGCGCTGTCGGTAATGTCGGTCTGAGACAAGTTGTTCAGGTCGGAATAACTGGAGCCCGCCACCACCAGCACCTCCATCTCCACCTTGCCGTTCCAGATCTTGGAGTCAGTACTGCCATCCAACGAGGTAAACTTGATGCCAAACTCCCTGCTTTTGTCCAATAGATTCAATTGGCTAAAGGCAACAGTACCGTCAGTGTTTTTCTCCAGAAAGTGCCGGGAGTAGCTGATGCCGCGGACAGTACCGTCCACGGAGGGGTTCAGCGAAGCGGTGGTGGTTTCGCTGTTTACCACGGTCCAGTTCCCGGCCTCGCCCTCCCGGGTATAGAGCTTAAAAGAGACCTGAGAGGCTGTGCGGAACAGAATGTCATATTTTACGCTGTTGGAGGCATTTTTCGTAGAGACCGGCACTACGGTAATAGACATGTCAAAATTGACGCTATTGACGTTGCCATCTTCAACCGTCGTGCCGCTGGATGGAGCGGAGGTCAGATTCACCTGGGCATACACGGTGGTAAAGGTGTCCAGTTTGGTGGGGTTGGGCTTGATAATGTTCTTATTGGTAGAGGTGTCGGCGATGTTCTGAATCTGGAAGTAGTATTTACTGCCGCTTTGCAGATTCAGCGCTGATTTGGTTTTATCCGAGTCCGTTTTAAAGGTGACGATGATCTTCCCGTCCTTGGTGGTAACGGTGGCCTTGCGATAGTCGATTACCCAGTTGGCAACGCTGTCGCTGCTCCGGTCCGCCACCGGCACGGCGGGAGTCACGTCGGCGCTATAGAGCTGAATAGTACGGCTCAGAAGGGCTGCCAGGTCGGAGGTATCCTTGCTGGCCAAGCTTTGCTGATAAACTTCCAGCAGCTTCTGGCTTTTTTCGCTGTCCTGCACGCTTTCGCTGAACACAATGTTGATATCGGTGTCCGCCCGAGGAGAGGCCCCCGCCGCGTCGTTGGTGCGGTTGAACTCCTGGGTAATGGTGGGCGGGTTCGTATCCAGTGTGTGGATGGTCATCTTACCCACCGCGGCGGAGTAGTTTCCGGCCTTGTCCTGAGCCACGTAGTATACGTCGTAGGACGTCTCCGTGGTGAGTCCGGTGATGCTGATGGCGGTGTCCTTATTGGCTGTGGCGCTCACCTTGCCGGATTTCAGGGCGTTCATGCCGTTGGCCACCTGAAGCTTGGCGGCGTCGCTGGTCAGCTCGGGCTTGGTGGTCTGGCCATTCATGGGCTTGGGATATTCCTCGCCCTCTTTTACCGCCACCCAGTAGATGGTGCCAACCTCGTCCAGTGTGGCCGCCATCCCCACGGAGGTCTCCTTGATGGAGTTGACAGTGGGACCGGAGACGAATTTGGGAGGCGTACCGTCGATGGTGGTGAAGGAGACCTTCTTCACGGCGGAGCTGTGCGCCCCGTCCACATCGGTGAGCCAAAGGTACAGATCATAGCTGCCCAGCTCATCCAGCGCGTTGCGATTGACGCGGAAGGTGTCGGACACGTTCTTTGTCACGTCCCGGGAGCCAAAGCCCAGATTGCCGGATACGGCGTTTGCCTTAAAATCCTTGTCGGTGGGGGCGGTGGCGTTCTTGGGCAGCAGCGCGTAGTAAAGCCGGCAGGTCTTGGTGGGCATCACGGTGACGTCGCCGGAATTGCTGGTGATCTTGGACATGTAGGGATAGCCCGTGGCGAAGTTCGGAGTGGTATTGTCCGGGGTGCTGAAGGAGACGGTCTTGACCGGGCTGCGCTGGTCCCGGGCGTCCACCAGCATGGCGGAGAAGTAGTAAGACCCGTCGGAGGTGAGGCCGGAGACGGCAGCGCTGTAATCCGTGTTGGACGCAGCGGCCTTCATATTTCCACTTTTTACGATGTTGGTGTTGTTGGTGGGCTTCAGCAGGTCCGCCTCTCCCACAGACCCGTCGGTCACGGAGGTAAGGGCCCAGTATAGTGTTCCGGACTTATTGGTGCGCATCAGGCCCTTGGCGGAGACGGGGGCCAGATCGGGGATCTTCGGATAGCCGGCAAGAAGCCGGGGGTCCGCGGAGGATTCCGCCGCCAGAGTGGTGTCCATC
>JAEWYA010000243.1 GCA_023395775.1 Bacillota bacterium | reverse complement strand
CGCGTTCTCAGGTTAACGGGCAACCGGTGCGACGGGTCGCTGCCGCTTCCAAAGCTGCTGTGGCTGAAAGAGCGCCGCCCGGACCTGTATGCCATGACGAGTCACGTCCTTATCAGCTCAAAGGATTATCTCATCGCGCGGCTCACCGGTGTGTGCGCCGGGGATGTCACCGCCGGGTCCACGGCGGGGGCCATGGACATTTTTCAAAAGTGCTGGAGTGGAGAACTGCTGGCTTCCACGGGAGTTTCGCCGGACTTGTTCCCAGAACTCTTCGCCGCCCACAGAAGGGTGGGCGGCGTACTGCCGGAGGCAGCAAAGGCCTGCGGCTACCTTCCGGGCACGCCGGTCTTTGCCGGGACCGGGGACGCCGGCGCCGCCACGCTCGCCAGCGGCATTGCCGCGCCGGGGCAGTACAATATAAACTTGGGTACCTCCGGCTGGGTGGCCGCCGTGTCTGACGGCCCGCTTTTGACGCAGGAGGGAGTCTTCAATCTGGCCGCCATGCCGGAAGACCGCTATATCAACGTGGTCCCGTTCCTGAACGCCGGAAATGTCCACAGCTGGATTGCGGGCGTCATGGCCGGATTTGCCGGGAGGGAGGACGTCAATTTTGACGCTCTGGGTGCTTTGCTGACCCGGAGCGCTCCCGGTAGCGGCGGAACGCTGTTTTTGCCGTACCTTGTGGGGGAGCGGTTTCCGGTGCTGGACCCCCACGCCCGGGGCTGCTGCATCGGCCTGACGCCCCAGACAACGGCCGCGGACCTTGCCCGCGCGGCGCTGGAGGGCGTCGCCTTCTCCATTCGCCAGGGGCTGGAGCGGCTGGACCCCGCGCCCCAGAGCGTTTCCCTGATCGGCGGGGGAGGACGGGAGTCTGTCTGGTGCCAGATTCTGGCGGATGTGCTGGGCCGGGAGATCGCGGTATTCCGGGACGCGGAGCTGCTGCCGGCTATGGCCGTGGCGTCCGCCGCGCTGCTGGGCCTCGGAAAAATTGCATGCTACGAGCAGTTCACCGCGTCTCTCAGTGGGCTGGAAAACTGTGTACGGTACACTCCATTCGCCGGAAGCGGGAAAATCTACGGCCCGCTGTATGAAAGGTTCTACTGTCTGCATCCGGTTCTGCGGGCGCTGTGGTAATCGGTTTTCATTCATAAAAATAAAGACAACCCGTTAAAGTGGATAGGACTGGGGGTAAGAGCTCCGGGACCTGGTTGACAGCCAAAGCACCTTCGGCGCACCGCGCCGAAGGTGCTTTTTAGCCAAGAAACAGACTTGCACGCTCTTTGCGTGTAAAGATGCAAAATATTACGTCAACCGAGTAAACAGCCTCTTGCGGACACTGCTGTTTTGAAGTAAAATAATAGTCGGTCGGCTGGATGATTTTACAATTTTTGGTCGATTTTATGATAAACAAGCGGGAAGTCCTGCGTTCGCCGCAGGCTGCGGCCAGGCCAAAGCAGGCAGAGAGACAGGATTACAGATGCGCTTCCACGGGGAGGAGATGGGTACCGGCGCGGGCCGGTCATCCGGCTGAGTGGGGAGCACTTTTTACCTCGCGGGCGGTGTTTCATTTCGCGCTTGCGGAAGATCAGAGAGAACGGAGAAGACGCATGACAACAACGGAGGGGACGGGCCCGGCACGACCGGAGCGATCAGTCCGGCGAACAGACGGTGGAGGACCTCGGAGGAAACGGCTGCGCCCTGATTCCGACGGTGGGGAGGGCGCGATGATGCAGACCTGCAATACGCTGCTGCTGGTGGATGATATGCAGATCAACCGCACAATCCTTTGCGCTCTGTTCGAGGGCGAATATGAGATCCTTGAGGCGGAGGACGGCGCGCAGGCTTTGACGCTGATGCGGCGGAACCGGAAACGGATCGCCGCCGTGCTGTTGGATTTGCTGATGCCGGTGAAGGACGGTTATGCGGTGCTGCAGGAGGTGTCGGCAGATGAGACGCTGTCCCGCATCCCCGTCATTGTCATTACCGCCGATCATACTCCCGAGAGCGAGGTCCGGGTCTTCGATCTGGGGGCGTCTGATATTATTACAAAGCCCTTTGAGTCCCGGTCGGTGAAACGGCGGGTTCAAAACGCCGTGGAACTCTATCGGCATAAGCTGCATTTGGAAGAGCTGGTGGAGGAGCAGGCTGCTCAGATACGGGAATCCAACACCGCGCTGATTGACGGCCTTTCCTCTGTCATTGAACACAGGAGCTTGGAATCCGGTCAGCATATCCGCCGTATCCGCGGCTTCACGCGTATTCTGCTTCGGGAGGTGGCGAGGGAGCATCCCGAATATGGGATGAACGGGCACACCATTGAGATCATCGCCAGCGCCTCATCCCTCCACGACATCGGCAAGATTGCCATTCCGGATGCCGTTTTGAATAAACCCAGCCGGTTGACGCCGGAGGAATTCGAGATCATGAAGACCCATACCCTCCGGGGCTGTGAGATATTGACGGGCCTTGACCGGATGGGAGACCCGGAATATCTGAGCTACGCTTACAACATCTGCCGTTTCCACCACGAGCGGTGGGATGGCAGGGGCTATCCCGAGAGGCTGAGGGAGAACAGTATCCCGATTTATGCCCAGGTTGTGGCAGTGGCGGATTGTTTTGACGCGCTGACCACCGACCGGGTGTATAAGCGGGCGATTCCCCAAAATGAAGCATACAATATGATTTTGCAAGGTGAGTGCGGCGCATTCTCCGGCGACCTTTTGGAGTGCTTCAAAAGTGTGCAGCCGGAATTTTTTGAGTTGTCCCGGAAATACGCCGACGGACTGCGCACGGCGGACGACGGTAGAGAGGATGAGATCAGTTGGCCCGCCTATGTGTACGAGGAGGCCCGGACGGCCCAAAGCCAGGATAAGCTGTTTGCGCTGCTCCGTCACCTGGACGCAACGGTATTGGAATTGGATCGGAACGCCGGAACATATCACCTTCTCTATCAGGCGGACCATAACTTTTCCGCTTTTCGTCAGGAAAAAACGGTGGAGGATGCGGGGAAGACCTTTGTGCGGACCTGTGTCCACCCGGATGATCAGGCGAAAGCGACTGAGCAGATGGACGGAGCCTACGACCGCTTTTTTACGGAGGGCTCGCTGGAGTTTTCCGGTCGGTACCGGATCAGGGACAAAGACTCCGGTCAATACGTCTGGTATCGGAATACGGTCCTGCGGCTGGGTTCGGAGGACCCGCGGTATTGCCGGGCTCTGGCCGTCTGGCGCAGGGAGCCGGATGCGCCGGAGCCGGAGACAACGGAGCGGCAGCCGTCCGTTCGGCGGAACAGATCGTGTGACTCCTGCGACCGGATTCCCACAGCAGTGCTGCGGCGCAGGAATGACCGGAAACTCACCATCACAGATATGAACCCCGGTTTTTTGAATCTGGTGGGATACACCGAAGAGGAGATTACCAGCCGGTTCCATAACCACATGGCCGGCCTTCTGGACCCGGTGGATCGGGATCGGGTGCTGGACCAAAGCCGGAGGCAGATGGCAGTCGGCCGGGAGCTGCATCTGGAGTACCGCATCAGGGCTGGGGACGGGCGGACCGTATGGGTTCTTGAAAACAGCATATTGCGCCGGGAAGTTGGCGGCGGCGAGTATTTTCAGTGCGTTCTGACAGACGTTACCGCTCAGAAGCGGGTACAGGAGGAGCTGCGCCAGTGTTTGGAGCGGTATCGGATCGCGGTTCAGCAGGAGGGGGATATGGTCTTCGAGTGGAATGTGTCCTCAGACCGCTTCTGGGTTTCCGGAAACTGGGAGCTGAAGTTCGGCTATCAGCCGCAGAGCTATCTGAGCAAGGCACTGGAGACAGGTTCCCATATCTATCCCATGGACGTCAAAGACATTCTGCGGGCGCGTCAGACCATCCGTGACGGCGCCCTGCGGGAGGAGACAGAGTTCCGCCTGATCGCTGCCGATGGGCAGTATCGCTGGCAGCGGGCCAAAATGGCGGTGCAGCCTGGCAGCGACGGGAAACCCAATCGGGTCATCGGCATAATCACGGATATCGAGGTGGAGAAGCGATCGATCGGGGGCTTGGTGGATAAAGCCCAGCGGGACGGCCTGACCGGACTATATCATAAGGCGGCGGCTCAGGAGCGTATTGACTATTACCTTAACCAGATGGGTAAAAATGAAAATTCCGCCATGCTGCTGGTGGATGTGGACGATTTTCGCGGCGTGAACGATCAGTATGGCCACATTTTCGGCGACGCGGTACTGGTGGAACTGGCCAGCCTCTTCGGCAAGATATTCCGGGACGGTGATGTCGTTGCCCGCGTCGGCGGAGATACATTCTTGATATTTATGCCTGCGGTTTCCTCGGAGCCCGCCGCGATCAGCCGCGTGCGCCAGCTCCTGGAGGCGAGCAAAAACGTGGTGCGGAAATCCGACCGAGAGATATCGTGCAGTGTGGGCCTTGCGCTGGCTCCGCGGCATGGCCGGAACTGCGAGACGCTGTTTCAGCATTGCAGTCACGCTCTTTGTCAGGCAAAGGATACGGGCAAGGGCGGATACGCCGTATTCAGCGAGGTAAAGTCCCGGGCGGAGATCGTGAGTCCCAAGGAACGGCAGCACACGCAGATCGACCCGGAGACCGATTTTCAGGAGGCCCTGTCCCGGATTATCAGCGAGACGCTGCGGGAGTACTACGGCTCTGGAGAAATTGAAAAGGCCGTAACCGGCGCGCTGGAGAAGATGGGGCGGCTCTTCCATGTGAGCCGGGCGTATATTTTTGAGGACTCGGCTGATGGCGAATATTGCAGCAGTACCTTTGAGTGGTGCGGCGACGGCATTGTCCCCCAGCGGACAGTCTGGCAAAACATCTGTTACCGGGATTCAGACACAGACTACCACGAAAATTTCGACCGGCGGGGTATTTTCCTCTGCCAGGATGTGGGGGCTCTGACGCCTGAGCAGCGAAAGCTGATGGAGGGACGAAATACGCTCTCCATGCTCCAGTGCGCGGTGACGGACAATGGGCGGTTTGCGGGGTTCATGGGCTTTGACGATTGTGAGATCCACCGCACCTGGACTCAACCTCAGGTGGACGCCATCAGCTTTGCCGCCAAAATTGTTTTCATGATTTTGATGGAAGAGCGGAGA
>JAEWYA010000168.1 GCA_023395775.1 Bacillota bacterium | reverse complement strand
GGTTGGAGCCTCCAGTAAACCGTCTGTGCGGTAGGTGAAACAAACCAATCCACAGCATCCCTTGCAGTGTAGCATACCCCCTGGAGAGGGGGCTATAAATACTACTCTTTTATAATACGAGGTGAAAAAAGCATGATTTATCTTCAGCTTTTCTGGGAGTTTTTCAAAACCGGCCTCTTCGCCATAGGCGGCGGGATGGCGACTCTGCCGTTTCTGGCCCACATCGGGGAGTCCACCGGCTGGTATACGCAGTCGCAGCTGATGAACATGCTGGCGGTGTCCGAGTCCACGCCGGGACCAATTGGCATCAACATGGCGACCTATGTTGGGTTCACGGTGGCCGGTGTTCCGGGCGCGGTGATCGCAACCGTGGGTGAGGTGACGCCCTCCATTATTGTGATTTTGATTATCGCGGCGATATTGCAGCAATTCCGGCACAATAAATATGTGGAATCTGCGTTCTACGGGCTGCGCCCCGCGTCCACCGGGCTGATCGGTGCGGCTTGTGCGGGCGTGATTATGGAGACACTGGTAAATACCGCCGCCGTGTCGGCGGCGGGTGTAAATTGGGCCGGCCTCTTCAACTGGCGTGGACTAATTCTGGCTGGTATCCTGCTGGTGTTCACCAATTGGGTAAAGCCGACAAAGCGCTGGCATCCCATCGTATTTATCGGAGTCGCCGCCGTCGTTGGGGTTGTGTTCCACTTTGGCGGGGCTTAAGCGTCTGCGCGCCGCGTAATCCATAAAAAGGGCGTCATCGTTCAAAAGACGATGACGCCCTTTAAGCATCCTTATTGACTTGCAAAGATCTTCGGCGGTGCTTTTATCATATGTAGAAGGCATGGAACGGGCCGCTTACCATGCAGAGTGAAAATAGACCCAGATTCCCGCTACGACAATGAGCTGCAAAAGCAAAATAGCCGGAATGCCGAAGCGAAACGTTTTGTGCAGCGTCTTGTGGTGAAAGACCTTCATGCCGAGGAGCGCGCCCACGCTGCCCCCTGCGGCGCTGAGCAGAAACAGTGTCTTTTCCGGCACCCGACGGGTGGACTCGTGATGCTCCTTCCGTTTTGCCTTCCACTTATCAAGGCCAAAGACCAGAAATGTGATGAAATTGATGACCAGCAGCCACGCGGCCAAAAGCCCCCATGGGGAACCCACGAAGGCCAGCAGCGCGTCTCCGATGGCCTTCGGCTGTATGGCGAAATTTGTTTGCATGACAACCTCCTGAAATGAGCTGGCCGGTTTTCCGGTCAGCTCATTTTATCAGAGGATTCAGTTCTTTGCAAGGTCGCACAGCGAAATTGCGGTCTTTGCCGCCAGCCGCGCGTTGTTGTACACCAGCTGGATGTTGCTGTCCAGAGAGTCGCCGCCGGTGAGATCCTTGATCTTCCCCAGCAGGAAGGGAGTGGTTTCCTTGCCGTGGATGCCCTGCCTTTTCGCGTCCTCAATGGCCTCGCTAATGGCCTTGTTGATAACGTCCGCGTCCATGGAGTATTCCTCGGGGATTGGATTTGTCACCAGCATGCCGCCGCCCAGGCCCATCTCCTGCTTGACATGGAAGGCTCTTGCCAGCTCCTCCGGAGTGTCCAACTCATAATCCACCTTGAAGCCGGACTTTCGGGTGTAGAACGCGGGAAGCTCCTCCGTACCGTAGCCGATGACGGGAACGCCGTGGGTTTCCAGATACTCCAGGGTCAACCCCAGATCCAGAATGGACTTGGCCCCGGCGCAGATGACCATGACGGGGGTGTGGGCCAGCTCCTCCAGGTCGGCGGAAATGTCCATGGTGGTCTCGGCGCCCCGATGCACGCCGCCGATGCCGCCGGTTGCAAAGACGGAGATGCCCGCGAGGTGGGCGATGATCATGGTGGTGGTAACAGTGCACGCTCCGTCCCGACCCTGCGCCACCAGAACCGGCAGATCCCGGCGGCTGGCCTTGGGAACGGCGTGGCCGGTCCTGCCCAGATAGTCGATCTCCTCCCTGGAAAGGCCCGCCTTCAGGCGGCCCTTGATAACGGCAATGGTGGCGGGAACGGCCCCGTTATCCCGGATGATTTTCTCCACGTTCAGCGCCGTATCCACGTTCTGGGGATAGGGCATGCCGTGGGAAATGATGGTGGATTCCAGCGCCACGACGGGTTTGCCCGCATCCAGCGCGGAGCGCACTTCGGGGGCGACATCCAGATATTTATTCAGCATAATGATTCCTCCGTGTATAATTAATTTTAAACATAACAAATTGTTAAACAGGGTAAGGAACGGCCGACCATAAAAGGGGCATCAGAGCATCTTGACCGTTTCGGTACGGCGGAGCAGCTCATCCTCCCGCATTGCCGGATTGATGGTTTCGCCGCTCTCCATGGCAATGGACGCCGCGGCCAATCCCATCCGGGCGGTGTTCGCCAAGTCTGTACCCCGCAGGTATGCATAGATGATGGCGGCCATAAATGCGTCGCCGCAGCCGGTGGTATTCACCATGGTTCCGGGAATCACCGGCAGATGGATTGCCCGTTCATGATCGGCAGCAAAAACACCGTCGCTCCCCAGGGAGATAAACACCCGCCGCAATCCGGTTTCCAGCAGCTTTTCCGCCGCCAGACGCAGACTCTTTTTGTCGTGGATCTTCACACCGGAGAGCAGTTCCGCCTCGATGCGGTTGGGCTTCAGAGTGTGGAGCTTTCCCAAAATGGGCCGGAGCTTTTCCGCTTTTACGGTGGAGACCGGGTCGCAGAAAATGGGGGCCGCGCAATGGTCCGCCAGATAGCGAAGTGTCTCCGCCGGGGGATTCGTGTCCGCAACCACCACCTGCGCGCTGTCCAGCAGCTTTTGCCTCTGGGCCAGAAACTGAGGTGTCAGGCGCCTGTAAATATCCATGTCGTTGACGGCCAGGGACATGTCGCCCCGCTCGTCGTTGATGAACAGATAGGAGGACGTGTGCTCACCCGGCAGGAAAGGGGAGTGGGAGATGTCGATGCCAAGCTCCGCGCAGCTTGCGGCGATCTTCTGTGCGTTCAGATCGTCGCCAAATACCGTCAGCAGCCGCACGTCCAGCCCCAGAAGGGCCATGTTATGGGCAATATTGCGCCCCACCCCGCCCAGGCTCATGCGAACTCGGCCGGGATTGGAGTCGTGGGCCACCGGCGTCTCCGCCGGCCAGCCGCCGATGTCCATGTTCACGCCGCCCACCACCGCCGCGTAGGGTGCGGTGCGGACAATGTAGCCCTTTCCGGCGATGCAGCCCTTTTTCATCAGGTTGGAGATGTGTACCGCCACACTGGACCGGGTAATGCCCGCCCGTTCAGCCAACTCCTGCTGGGAGATCAGGGGGTTTTCCTTGATCCAGTTCAGAAGCTGGCGCTCGCGCTGTGTCATGGTGTCACCTTCTAAACTTTTTATTGTAAAATAATCACATGCTTATTTTACGCATTCAAAGCAATTTGTCAATAGGTAAAATCCTGTTCAACCCGTGCAAAGCGTTTTGGCCAGCTTCACGGCGCCGCGCCTCTGAGCGGAGTCTGGTCGGACTACGCCGCGGGAAGCGAGGCTGTCTCCTGAGTGTGCGGCTATACCCAAAAGGAGAAATCCCGGACAAATGCGGCGCATTTGTTCGGGATTCCTTGTTGCACGAAGGGAACCACCATGTTATAATAAATTCTGCATCGGAATTTTGCGGTTCCGGGCCGGAACTGAGTGAAATAGGAGAGAGAGCATGACCACCAAGGAGTTTCAAAGGCATTCCATGCTGCAAATTTTTATCAGTTACTTCAAGCCCCATCGGCGGCTTTTCTTTTTGGACATCACCTGCGCGCTGGTGATGTCGCTGATCGACCTGGCGTTTCCGTTCGTCTCCCGGTGGTGCATGTATACGCTGCTGCCGGCAGACGCATGGCAGGCGTTTTTTGGGGTCATGGCGATCGTGGTGGCGGCGTTTACCCTCCGGGCGGGGCTGAGCTACGTGATCTGCTATTACGGCCACACGTTCGGCATTCTGGTGGAGGCGGATATCCGCCGGGACCTCTTTCACCATATGCAGGATCTGAGCTTTGGGTACTACGATAAAAACCGCACAGGTCAGCTGATGAGCCGACTCACTGCGGACCTTTTCGACATCACGGAGCTGGCCCATCATGGGCCAGAGGATTTGTTCATTTCCGCGGTTACCATCGTCGGCTCCCTTGCGGTGATGTTCTCCATCCAGTGGCGGCTGGCCATTGTGATTGCCCTGATTCTGCCGGTGTTTTTCGCCGTGGTCTGGAGCTGCCGAAAGTCCATGGGAGAGGCCTCCGACGCGGTGAAGCGGAAAACCGCCACCATCAACGCGGACATCGAATCCGGCCTCTCTGGAATTCGGACCGCTAAGGCCTTTGCCAACGAGCAGGCGGAGCTGCACAAGTTCGACCGCTCCAACGAGACCTTCAAGACCTCCAAGCGGATGTTTCACAAGGCCATGGGCCGGTTCAACGCCGCCATGGAGTTTTTCCTGTGCATCTTGCAGGCGGCGGTGATCGCCGTGGGCGGCTGGCTCATCATGCAGGGGAGGATGAATGCCATCGACCTCATCACCTTCAGCCTGTATATCACGACGTTTGTCAGCCCCATCCGGAAGCTCTCCTCCTTCATGGAGCTGTTTGCCAACGGGACGGCGGGCCTGAGGCGGTTCGTGGAGCTGATGCGCATTGAGCCGGAGCTGAGGGATGCACCCGATGCCGAGGATCTTCTTCGGGTGGATGGCCGCATCGATCTGGACCATGTGGGTTTTGCCTATCGGGATGGGCTGCCGGTGCTGCATGACGTTGATCTGCACATCCGCCCCGGTGAAACCGTGGCGGTGGTGGGTCCCTCCGGCGGCGGAAAATCCACGCTTTGCCAGCTGATTCCCCGGTTTTACGACGTATCCGAGGGCAGCGTGAGGCTGGACGGGAAGGATGTGCGCCGGGTCACCCAGCGGTCATTGCGGCGGAACGTGGGCGTGGTCCAGCAGGAGGTGTTCCTGTTTGCCGCCAGCGTCCTGGAGAATATCCGCTACGGACGGCCGGATGCCACGGAGGAGGAAATTTTCAAGGCCGCCAGGGAGGCGGAGATCTATGACGACATTATGGCTCTGCCGGAGGGGTTCGATACTTATGTGGGAGAGCGGGGCGCCCTTCTCTCAGGGGGGCAGAAGCAGCGCATTTCCATCGCCCGCATTTTTCTAAAGGACCCGCCCGTGCTGATTCTGGACGAGGCCACCTCCGCGCTGGACAGCGTGACAGAGGCAAAGATTCAGGCTACCTTTGACCGTCTGGCCAAGGATCGCACCACCCTGATCATCGCTCACCGGCTTTCCACCGTCCATGGTGCGGATCGGATTCTGGTGGTGGAGAACGGCGAAATCGTGGAGCAGGGACCCCATAAGGAGCTACTGGCGAAAAACGGCGCCTATGCGGCGCTTTACCGCACACAGGAGTTACAGCATGGATAAAACAACGCTGCTGGACAAGGCGGCAAAGAGCGGCGAGGAGCGGCTGACCCTGGCCCGGGTTCTGGACAGGCTTGAGCAGGCCCAAAGCCGCAATATCCCCGCCGCCACGGATTTCCTCTCGCCCCAGGAACTATCTTCCGCCGAGATGCTTTTGCGTCTGGCGGGGGTCGGCGGGACGGATTATGTGACCCTGGGGGGCTACGAGGGCGCGGAGCGCAAGCTGATTCTGTTCGTGCCGGACTGGCTGGATGCGCAGAACGCGGCGGAGCAGAGCCC